>NZ_WPCD01000080.1:0-14322 GCF_009741955.1 Halogeometricum sp. CBA1124
GCGCGACCAGCCCTCGTTCATCATGCAGTAGAGACACATGTTGGACCCGTCTTCTCACCGAACGAACATGGCTATTGCCCCCGCCACCCGCGGTATCAGTTCTCACGGCTGACATTCTCACCCAAAACTATATCACCGACTGCGATTTGTTGCAGGTGATGACCGAACAGATGCTGTCAGGCTACCGTGCAGTCGTGAGAGGCAAGTGCGACCACTGCGAGTGGCACGCCCTCACGACGACGTATCCGGAGATGGTCGAGATGTACCACGACCACCTGCGCGACGACCACCCGAAGGCGTGGGTGCGGGCCTGAGACCGAGCGAAAAAATCGCGGGTGCGGACGCTGACGCGGACGACGCTACGGTTCGAGGAGTACCTTCGTGACGCCCTCTTCGCGCTTGTCGAACGCCTCGTACATCTCGGGTGCCTCGTCGAGGCCGACGCGGTGTGAGACGACCCAACTCGGGTCCGCGCGACCCTGGATGATGAGGTCGCGGAGTTCCCGGTTGTACTGCTTGACGTTGCACTGACCGGTTCCGAGACGCTGTCCCTTCTCGAACAGTTTCCCGAAGTCGATGCCGAGGCGACCCTGCGCGGCCATCTCGTCGGGCGCGCCGGGGTCCGAGGGGACGTACAGGCCGGGGATGCCCAGTTGGCCCGTCGGCCTGACGGTCTTGATGAGTTGGTTGAGGACGACGGCCGGGTTCTCCTTGGCCGGGTCGTACGGTTCGTCGGAGTCACGCACCTTCTCGGGGTCGATGGCCTGGTAGCCGACGGCGTCGACGCCTCTGTCGACTTCGTCGCCGTGAGCGTCGATTATCTGCTCGACGGGGTCGCCGTCCTCGAAGTTGATGGCCGTCGCGTCGCAGTGCTTCTCGGCGAGTTCGAGGCGACTCGGCACCCGGTCGACGACGTAGATTTCGGCGGCGCCCTTTATCTTGGCGCTGTAGGCCGCCATCAGACCCACCGGTCCCGCCCCGTAGACGGCGATGGATTCGCCCGGTTCCAGACCGGCGAGTTCGGTTCCGTGCCACCCGGTCGGGAAGATGTCCGCCAGGAGGGAGAACGAGTCCTCGTGTTCGTCGCCCTCCGGCAGTTTCAGCGCGTTGAAGTCGGCGTACGGGATGCGGAGTTTCTCCGCCTGTCCGCCCTTGTACGGGCCCATCGCGACGTAGCCGTACGCGCCGCCGGCGAAGCCGGATTGACGTTCGTACAGAAGCCGGTGTAGCCGTCCTCGCAGTTCTCACAGAAGCCGCAGGCGACGTTGAACGGCGCGACCACGCGGTCCCCCTCCTTCAGCGTGTCCACCCCGTCGCCGACGTCGGTCACTATACCCATGTTCTCGTGCCCGAAGACGATGCCCGGTTCCGCGGCGGTCCGACCCTCGTACATGTGGAGGTCCGACCCGCAGATGGCCGTCGTCGTGATGTCGATGAGGACATCGTTCGGGTGTTCTATCTCCGGTTCGTCGACTTCCTCTATCGCTACGTCCTTCGGTCCCTGATAGACCACGGCTCTCATTGACATGTCATGCCACCACACGATACTGGGGAGCTATTCCTATTATGTCATTTTACGCTCGAAGGAGATTGTCAATTCGCCGAGTATATCGGCACCCCGCGCGCCGACCGGGACACGTAGTCAGTTCGATAGTTCCGGCCGAATCGGACCGCCGCGGCGGGACGATGGACCTTTGCCGGTCGCCGCCCTCTCTGCGGGCGTGACCTCCGACGCACCGCCGCAGCGAGTGGCCGACGCGAGGGTCGTCGGCGACCTGGTCGCCCGGGACCGCCGGACCGGCGCGCCGGCCCTCCGCGACGACGCCTCCGGCCGTTCGTACAGTTACTACGACTTCGTGACGACGACGTACAAGGCGGGGAACGTCCTCCGCTACCTCGGCGTCCGCGCCGGCGACGGGGTCGCCGTCGCCCCCGACTTCCTCCCGGAACCCGTCCTCACGTTCTACGGCGCGGCGCAGTTGGGGGCCGTCACCGCCTTCGGCGCGGACGCGTCGTCGCCCCCGCCGGGCGACGGTGGTCGGCGTCGAACGCGAGGCCGAGTTCGACCTCCCGCCGGGACACAAACTCGCCGTCTACGGCGGCGCGCCGGACCGACCGGAGACGACGCACTGGGAGAAGGAGGTGTGGAGCGAGAACCCCGCGGTCCACCCGTCGGACGTGTCGCCGTCGGACGCCGTCCTCCGGGCCGACGGACGGACGTACGCCCACGCGGACCTCCTCGACGCGGCCGTCGCCGTCGTCGAAGGGTGCGACGTCGCCCCCGGCGACGCCGTGGTCGTCCGCGACTCGTTCGACCGACCGGGCGTCGTCGCCGCCGGCCTCCTCGCGCCGATTCTGGCCGGCGCGGTGGTCGTGTTCCCCGACGAGGGGACGGTCGGCGACGTGAGCGTCGGGACGGGTCCCGAAGCGCGGTCTATCGCCGTCGCGGACGTGCTCTGAGGACCGGGCGTTCGCCCCCCGCGTCTCGCCTCGTTTCGCGGAGCGCCGTCGTGCGCTCTCGCCTCGTTTCGCGGAGCGCCGTCGCCCCCTTCAGCGCGCCTCGCGTATCTCGTCCAGTGCGTCGGGGTTCTCGATGCTGGAGAGGTCGCCGGGGTCGTCGCCCTGGTGCACGGCGGCGATGGCGCGGCGGATTATCTTGCCCGACTGCGTCTTCGGGAACTCCGAGACGAACTTGAGTTCGCGCGGGCGGAACGGCTTGCCCTGTTCGTCCCCGACCAACTCGCGCAGTTCCTCGCGCAACTCCTCGCTCGATTCGACGCCGTCTTCGAGGACGACGTAGGCGACGACGGCGGTGCCCGTCGTCTCGTCGTCGACGCCGACGACGGCGGCCCGGTTGACGGCGTCGTGTTCGATGAGGACGCTCTCTATCTCCGCGGGACCGACCTTCCGGCCGGCCACGTTCAGGGCGTCGTCGCGCGCCCGTGGAGGAACCAGAAACCGTCTTCGTCCTTCTGCGCCCAGTCGCCGTGGTCCCACAGCGGTGGGTCCTCGAACGTCGACCAGTACTCCTCGAGGTAGCGTTCGTCGCCGGACCAGAGGCTCTTCGTCGTCGACGGGCAGGAGTCGCGGGCGACGAGGAAGCCGCGTTCGTGCGTGTCGGCGATGCTCTCGCCCGTCTCGTCCACGATGTCGACGTTCATCCCCAGTCCCGGCCCCCCGAGCGAACACGGCTTCAGCGGTTGGGTCGGCATCGGCATGAGGAAGCAGCCGCATATCTCGGTGCCGCCGGAGATGTTCATGATGGGCGTGTCGCCGCCGCCGACGTTCTCGTAGAACCACATCCACGACTCGGGGTCCCACGGTTCGCCCGTCGACCCGAGGAGGCGGAGCGACGACAGGTCGTAGTCGTCCAACCACTCGTCGCCGTACTTCCTGAGCGCTCTGATGGCTGTCGGCGAGATGCCGAAGGTGGTGAGCCCGTGCCGTTCGATCATCTGCCAGAACCGGTCGGGTTCGGGGTGGTCCGGCGCGCCTTCGTACATGAACACGGTGCCGCCGAACGCGTGGTTGCCGATGAGCGTCCACGGGCCCATCATCCACCCGATGTCGGACACCCAGAAGAAGCGGTCCGAGGGCTTGTGGTCGAAGCCGAAGTGTATCTCCTTGGCCGTCTGCAGCAGGACGCCCGCGTGCGTGTGGACGATGCCCTTCGGTTCGCCCGTCGTCCCCGAGGAGTAGAGCAGCATCGACTCCTGCGCGGAGGGGAGTTCCTTCGTCTCGTAGTGGCTGTCGGCCTCCTCGACCGTCTCGCTCCACCAGTCGTCGCGGCCGGTCCACTTGATGAACTCGTCCTGTCTGTCCGCGATGCCCAGTCGGTCGTAGACGACGGTGTGTTCGACCTGCCCGGCCTGCTTGATGGCGGCGTCAGCGCCGTCCTTCAGCGTCACCTCGCCGCCGCGGCGATAGAAGCCGTCGGCGGTGAACAGCACCGAACAGCCCGAATCCTCGATTCTCGTCGCCGTCGCGTCCACGCCGAACCCCGAGAAGATGGGGACGGCGATGGCGCCGACTTTGAGACAGCCGTAGAGGATGGACACCACCTCGGGAATCATCGGCATGTAGAGGCCCACCGTGTCCCCCGTCTCGATGCCGTACGACTCCAGGACGTTCGCCACGCGGTTGGCCTCCCGGTGCAGGTCGTGGTACGTTATCTTGCGCTCGTCGCCGGGTTCGCCCTCCCAGATGAGGGCCACGTCGTTCCGCGCCGCCGCGTCGGGGGCGGCGTGCCTGTCGAGGACGTTGTGCGCGACGTTGATGGTGCCGCCGGGGTACCAGTCGGAGAACTGCGGGCCGTCCGTGTCGTCGCGGACGGTGTCGTAGTCAGAGTAGAAGTCGATGCCGAGGTAGTCGGGGAGTTCGTCCCAGAACCAGTCCACGCCCGACTCGGCAACCCCGTCCACGTCGGTGCAGGTGCGCCGAATCAGTTCGTCGTAGTCGTCGATGCCGTACTCCTGCATGAACGCGTGGACGTTCGTCGACTCCACGAACTCCTGCGACGGTTCGTGGACGACCTCGTCCGTGTCGGGTATCTCCATGACGTACCCTGATTGTCCGCGTCGTGGGAAGTAACTTTCCCGAACGTTAATCCGAATCCCGAATTTATCCGGAACGTTTATCTAGGTTTCGTCCACCATTCCTGCCGTTATGTCCACAGAGACGAGTTCCGGCTCCGCGATTCAGCGCTTCGGTGCCCGGATGTCGAACGTCGTCGAGCGGGTGATGCCGAGTCCGTTCCTGTTCGCCATCCTCCTGAGCTACGTCGTCTTCGTCGGCGGCGTGGTCGTCGAGGGGGCGAACCCGGCGGCGATGGTGACGTACTGGTACGACGGCTTCTGGGTGCTCCTCAGCTTCGCGATGCAGATGGTGCTCATCCTCGTGACGGGTTACGCGCTCGCGTACCACCCGCTCGTCCAGCGAGGCATCGAACGGCTGACCGCAGTGCCGAACGACGGCAAGCAGGCCGTCGTCCTCGTCGGCCTCATCTCGATGGTCGTCGCGTGGGTCCACTGGGGGCTCGGCCTCATCGTCGGCGCGGTGATGGCTCGCGAGATGGGCCGACAGGCCGCCAAACGAGACCTGCGAGTCCACTACCCGCTGCTCTGTCTGGCCGGCTACATGGGCATGGGGCTGACGTGGCACTGGGGGCTCGCCGGGTCTGCGCCCCTCCTGATGAACACGCCGGGTAACGTCTTCGTCGAACAGGGCATCGTCTCCGGTCTGATTCCCACCTCGGAGACGGTGTTCCACCCGTACACGCTGACGCTCGTCGTCACCGGCATCCTCTACACCGCCCTCGTCCTCTACCTCCTCGCGCCCCAACCGTCGAACGCCGAGGGCATCACGAACTACGTCGCCGAGTCGAAACTGTTCGACTCGGCCGCCGACGGCGGCGACGACGCCGCCGTCACCGACCCGGACGCCGTCGGCGCGGACGCGGGCCCGGCGACGGTTCCCTCGACGCTGGGCGAGAAGATAAATCAGAGTCGGGTCGTCGGCGGCGTCATCGCCCTCACGGGCGTCGCGTTCGCCGCCTACTCGTTCGCCACGCAGGGGCTCTCGGCGCTGAACCTCAACATCGTCAACTTCCTGTTCCTGTTCCTCGGCCTCGCGCTCTACACGCGGCCGAAGGCGTACCAAGAGCAGTTCTACGACGCCATCACCTCCACGGGCGGCATCGTCCTCCAGTTCCCCCTCTACGCCGGCATCATCGGCATGATGAACAACTCCGGGCTCTCGGGGACGATGGCCGAGGCGCTCGTCTCCCTCTCGCGCCGGCGACGTTCCCGGCCGTCGCGTGGATGACGGCCGCCGTCATCAACGTCTTCGTCCCCTCCGGCGGCGGCGAGTGGACGGTCATCGGCACCACCGTCCTCCAGGCGGCGAACGAACTCGGCGTGCCCGCGGGGCAGGCCACCATCGCCTACGCCGTCGGCGACGCGCACACCAACCTCCTGCAACCGTTCTGGGCGCTCCCCCTCCTCGGCATCACGGGCATCCGCGCCCGCGACATGTTCGGCTACGGAGTCACGATGCTGCTGCTGTTGATTCCGTTCCTCGCCGTCGGCCTCATCTTCATCCCCTACTGAGGCGCTCGCCGGGGCGTCCGACGCCCCGCAAATCCTTTTCCGGCCGCCCGCCTACCTCCCGCTATGTACGTACGGGACGCCAAGAACCGCGAAGAGGTTTGGTTACTCGACCGCATCGAGGAGTCGGGACTCGAAGACCCGGCGTTCCGTTCCCGCGACTACGTCATCGCCCTCGACGAACGGACGAACAGGAAGGCCGGGTTCGGCCGGATTCGCGTCCACAAGGTCGACGACGAGGAGTGGTGCGAACTCGCGTTCGTCTTCACGCTGGAAGAGTGGCGCGACCAGGGCGTCGGCGCGCACGTCGTCGAACGTCTGTTGGCGAAGGCGAGCGACGAGTCGTTCGACCGCGTCTACACGTTCACGGTCGAACCCGACTACTTCCTCACGTTCGGCTTCCAACCGGTCGACAGCGACGACCTGCCGGAGACGCTCCGGGAGCGACTGGAGACGGTCCGCGCCGAACGCGGCGAGGACGCCATCGCCATGCGCGTCCAACCCGGGCGGTTCCGGATGCCCGAGGAACTGCGGGAACGGTTCAAGACGGCCACGCCCGCGGACACTCCCGACCCCGGCGAGGTGGAGATAGAGGAGACGGCCGAGGACTTCGGCATCGACCCCGAGGAGACGACGTACAAGTACGACACCGGGGGGTAGACGCCGGGGACGGGACGGGGCACCGGGTTCGCGTCAGGTCCGGTCGTCGAGGAAGTCCGTGCTGAAGACGATGTACGCGAGGACCGAACAGAACAGGATGGGCGGGAGGATGGCGAACGCCCACAGCGGTTCGATTCCCCACCCGAGGAGCAGGACGACGTTCCCGAGGCCGATGGCGAGGAACGGGAAGACGGCCAACGCGGCGCGCTTTCGATTCTTCCCCCCGCGTCGGGTTCGAGGGGGTCCTCGCCGTCGAACGGGTCGTCGGGGTCGAACTCGTCGTCGAACGCCGCCTCCTCGCTGTCGTCGTCCGCGGACGCGGTGGCGGAACTGCGCATGGTCGATGGTCGGTCGCGCACTCGTAAAAGCGCCGCGCCTCTCGGGGCGTCGCGGCGACGCCGACCCGCTATCGACGCTCGTCTTCCATCCGCGAGGCGAGTTCGACGAGTCCGAACAGGGCGGCGAGGACGACGGTGGAGAGGACGACGCCGTACAGCGTCATCGACAGGGGCGTCGTCGGCAGGACGAGGAGTCCGCCGAGGAGGTTGGCCTCGGGGACCGCTTCCGCGCCGTTGCTCCCGATGAAGAAGCCGAGCAGTCCGGAGATGGCGACGACGCCGACGCCGACGGCGAGGAGAATCGACCGCCCGAGTCCCTCCCGGCCGGCCGGCGTCTCGACGGCTGGTTCGGATTCCGGTGGCACACTCCGAGTACGTGGCGGGTAGGCTTGTCGCTTCCCCTTCCGGTCCGGTTCGGTCTGGTCTGGTCTGGTCTGGTTCGTTCGGTCTGGTCCAATTCGCACCCCACTTCGGTCGTCCGGCGCGCCGAATCGGAAGCCGACTCTCTCCAGCGCCCGTGCGGACGGCTCACTGTGGTTTTGAGAGCACAAACTACAAGTGCGCCTCTAGAAAACAAAGAATTAGATGCGTCTAATCGATAGTTTCGGTGAACACAGATGACACGAAAACTGCGTCAACATCGGGCGGTGACGCGACGAGACGCGCTCCGAGCCGGCGGTGCCGCGGCGCTCGCGGGTCTGGCCGGGTGCACGGCACTGCCGAGCGCGCCGGGACTGGCCGGGAGTGACGGCGACGACGGCCGCGACGGACCGGTCGCCGTGGCCTCGTTCTTCAGCTTCTTCGACTTCGGCCGGCAGATAGCCGACGGAACCCCGCTGACGGTGGAGAACTTGGTCCCGACGGGGCTACACGGCCACGGCTGGGAGCCCAACGCCAGCATCACCCAGCGTATCGTCGAGGCGGACGCGTTCGTCCACGTCGGGAAAGACTTCCAGCCGTGGGCCGACCGCGCCATCCAGACACTCGAGGGGGACGACGTCGACACGGCGCTCATCAACGCTCGGAAGGGCATCGACCTCGTGGACCTGGCCGCGTCACTCGACCGCGAGGAGGAGGGCGTCGGGGCTCAGCGTGGGCAGGACCCGCACTTCTGGCTGGACCCTCGGCGCGCGAAGCAGTCCGTGGACAACATCGCCGACGGTTTCGCCGATCTCGTCCCGGAACACGCCGACGCCTTCCGCGAGAACGCCGAGACGTACAAGTCCGAGGTGCTCGACCGGATCGACTCGGACTACGAGGCCATCTTCGACCGGGCCGACCGCGACATCGTCCAACTGGCCGCGCACAACGCCTTCCAGTACATCGGGGTGCGCTACGGCGTGCGGATGCGGCCGCTGGTGACGAGTCTCGCGGCGAGCGGCGACGTCAAGCCCGCCGACATCAGCGAGGCGGCGAGAGTCATCCGCGAGAACGACATCGAATACATCGCCAACGGCGTCTTCGAGTCCCAGCGCCCCGCCCAGCAGCTCGTCCGCGAGACGGCCGTCGAGGCGTACTTCCCCGTGACGCCCTACGCCGGCGTTCGCGAGGAGTGGGTCGAGGAGAACTGGGGCTACGAGGAGATCGCCTACAACATCAACATGCCCACGTTCGAAATCGTCCTCGGAAACAAGACGCCCGAGGAGGCGGCCCCCTCCGAGAGTTGGCTCGAAGAGTGGCGGAACTTCGAACCGATATGAGCACGCAGGATACCGACCTCGCGAGGGCGGGCGGCACGGCCGAGGGGACGGCCACCGAGACCGACACGGACGCCACGGCGAGCGAGCCGGTCGTCGACCTCGCGGACGTCACCTTCGGCTACACGGCGACGCCCGTGGTCGAGGACGTCTCGCTGGCCATCGACCCGGGCGAGTACGTCGCCATCGTCGGACCGAACGGTTCGGGAAAGTCCACGCTGATGCAGTTGATGCTGGGCCTGCTCGCCCCCGACACGGGCACTGCCCGCCTGTTCGGTGAACGCGCCGTCCGCTTCGACGACGGCGAGCGTATCGGCTACGTCGCCCAGCAGGCCAGCGCCGCGAAGGAGATGCCCATCACCGTCCGCGAGGTGGTGAAGATGGGCCGATTCCCCCACGTCGGGTTCGGCCGGCTGTCGAGCGGGGACTGGACGCTCGTCGACGACGCGCTCGAGACCGTCGGCATGAGCGCGTTCGCCGACCGGCGCGTCACGCACCTCTCGGGCGGCCAACGCCAGCGCGCGTTCATCGCGCGAGCGCTGGCGAGCGAGGCCGACCTGCTCGTACTGGACGAGCCGACGGTCGGCGTCGACGCCGAGTCGGTCGACGCGTTCTACGACCTGCTGGCGGCACTCAACGCCGAGGGCATCACCGTCGTACTCATCGAACACGACCTCGGGGCGGTCGTCGAACACGCCGACCGCGTCGTCTGCCTGAACCGCGAGGTCTACTTCGACGGGCCGACCGACGAGTTCGTCGACAGCGACGCGCTGGCCCGTGCGTTCGGAACCGAGGCGCGGTTCCTCGCGGAGGTGGACGGATGAGCGCAGGTGTCGCGGCCACGCTCGTGACGAGCGTCACAGCCGCTGCGGACCCGTCGCTGCTGCTCCCGATGCAGAGCGGTTCCGTCGGCGACCCGGTCTTCGGCGTCCTCCTGTGGCTCCTGGAGCAGTGGTACTGGCTGATGGACTGGACGTACTACCTCACGAACCTCGAGATGGTGAGTCCGCGCTACCGGTTCATGCACCGGGCCATCCTCGTCGGCCTCTGCGTCGGCGTGATGGCGCCGCTCATCGGAACGTTCCTCGTCCACCGACAGCTCGCACTCATCGGCGACGCGCTTGCCCACACCGGGTTCGCCGGGGTGGCCGTCGGCCTGTTCCTGAACGCCGTCCTCGACCTCGGGGTGTCGCCGTATCTCACCGCCGTCGTCGTGGCGATGATCGCCGCCCTGTTCATCGAACTCATCTCCGAGGTCACCGACGCCTACAACGACGTCTCGATGGCCATCGTCCTGTCGACGGGGTTCGCGTTGGGGACGACTCTCATCAGCCTCAACGCGGGGGGACTCGCCGTCGGCGTCAACCAGTTCCTCTTCGGCAACCTCTCCACGGTGTCGCCCCAGAGCGCGGCGATTCTCCTGGTGCTGTTCGCCGTCATCGTCGGGACGGTGGCCCTGACGCGCAACCAACTCCTGTACGTCACCTTCGACGAGACGGCGGCCGCCGTCTCCGGCATCTCCGTCAACTGGTACAACCGGGTGATGGTGATGCTGACGGCGATGGTCGTGGTCGGCGCGATGCAGATCATGGGCGTCATCCTCGTCGCGGCGATGCTCGTGGTTCCGGTCGCGGGCGCGACCCAGGTGTCGAGGAGCTTTTCGGAGTCGCTGGTGGTCTCGGTCGTCCTCGCGGAACTCGCGGTGTTGCTGGGCATCGCCGTCGCCTTCTACGCCGGCGTCACGGCCGGCGGCATCATCGTCCTCGTCGCCGTCGGCATCTACGTCTGCGCCGTCGCGTTGGGCAAGATTCAATCCGCTCGTGGTGACCGGGGCACGCCCGACATGGGTAGCATCGAAGTCGATACCGTCGACGTCGGCGCCGGGGCCGGAGACGACTGACGGCCGCGGCCGGTGACGACGAGTCACCGACGACGGTCGCAGTCGAACCGACGAGCGGACGGGACCGGTCGACCGGACGCGACCCGACACGGCAAACTACAAACGTCCACCACCGAAACCCGCCTCGCATGCCCGAATCACTCGTCACGCGCGCCCGCGAAGCCCTCGAACAGGCGTACGTCCCGTACTCCGAGTACACGGTCGGTGCCGCCCTCCGGACGGTCGACGGCGAGGTGTTCGTCGGCTGTAACATCGAGAACGCGAACTACTCGAACAGCCTGCACGCCGAGGAAGTCGCCGTCGCGGAGGCGGTGAAGAACGGTCACCGCGAGTTCGACCGCCTCGCCGTCTCCTCCGCGCCCGGGACGGCGTCACCCCGTGCGGGATGTGCCGGCAGACGCTCGCGGAGTTCTGCGACGAGGACCTCGTCGTCGTCTGCGACGAGGGCGGCGAGGAGACGACGGAGTACGCGCTCGGCGAACTCCTGCCGAACACCATCTCCTTGGACACCTTGGAGGCGGCCGAGGCGAACCGGGAGTGAGCACCTCGGCGGACGCGGGGAAGCACAAACCCTTCAACGACGCTCCGCGCAGGGGAGGGTATGGACGACAGCGAGGACCCCAACGACGAGGTCCAGTACCACATCGAACTGACCCGTGAGGACGTGGCGGACGCCGTCCTCCTGCCGGGGAACCCCGAACGCGTCGACAAGGTGACCGCGCTCTGGGACGACGCGGAGGAGAAGGCGTACCACCGCGAGTACCGGACGGCGACGGGAACCTACGAGGGGACGCCCATCTCCGTCACCTCCACCGGCATCGGCAGTCCGTCGGCGGCCATCGCCGTCGAGGAACTCGCCCGCGTCGACGCGGAGACGTTCATCCGCGTGGGTTCCTGCGGCGCGATTCAGCCCGAGATGGAGGTGGGCGACCTGGTCATCACCTCGGGTGCCGTCCGGCAGGAGGGCACCTCCAAGGAGTACGTCCGCGAGGACTACCCGGCCGTCGCCGACCACGAAGTCGTCTCGGCCCTCGTCGCCGCGGCCGAACGACTGGGCTACGACTACCACGTCGGCCTGACGATGAGCGCCGACTCCTTCTACGCCGGGCAGGGTCGCCCCGGGTTCGAGGGGTTCCGCGCCGCGGGGTCGGAGTCGTTGGTCGAGGAACTGCGGGAGGCGAACGTGAAGAACATCGAGATGGAGGCGGCCGCACTCCTGACCATCGCGAACGTCTACGGCCTGCGCGCCGGTGCCGTCTGCTCGGTCTACGCCAACCGGGTCACCGGGGAGTTCCGCACCGAGGGCGAGTCCCGCGCCGCCGAGACGGCGAGTCTCGCCGTCCACCTCCTCGCGAAGATGGACGAGCGAAAGCGCGAGGCGGGCGTCGACCGCTGGCACGCCGGCCTGTCGCTCGACTGACGGGGCGACGGGTCCGGGACCCGACCGCTCACGACGCGAGGCCGGCGACCGGAGGGACCCGCCGCGGCCGACGACGTACCGGCGCGCCGTCGGCCGAGTCGTGGTCACGAATGGCACGATTTATCCGACAGCGATTCACCGGCAATTTTGGCCGCGCCGCGCCGCAGTCTGTCGATTTGGGGTGAAGGACGTTTCGCAGGCCATTTATCCGATGCCTACGCACAGTTTCGCATGAGCACGCAGGTCGTCGTCCTCGCTCCGGCTACGCAGGCACCGGTGCCGTCAAACGACTCGAAGAAGAACTCGGTCCCGACGCGGAACTCACCTGGGTTTCTGAGAACGACTACCACCTCGTCCTTCACGAGGTGCACCGCTGCATCCGCGACCCGAGCGCCGAGTCGAAGGTCGCCATCCCCATCGACGACATCAAAGCGCCCGAGACGGAGTTCGTCAAGGGCCACGTCGAGAACGTCGACGTGGACGAGCGAACCGTGGAACTCGAAGACGGCGAGGTCGACTACGACTACCTCCTCGTCTGCCTCGGGTCCGCGACGGCCTTCTACGGCATCGACGGACTGGAGGAGTACTCCCTCGAACTGAAGAGTCTCGACGACGCCCGCGAGATTCACAGCGACGTGAAGACGGCCGCCGAGGACGCCTCGCAGGACGACCCGGCGAAGGTCATCGTCGGCGGTGCGGGTCTCTCCGGCATCCAGACGGCGGGCGAGATAGCCGAGTACCGCGACGAACAGCGCGCGCCCATCGACATCACTCTCGTCGAGGGCCTCGACGAGGTGTTCCCCGGCAACGACCGCGAACTGCAGGGGGCCCTCCGCAAGCGCCTCGAAGCGCTCGATATCGACATCCTCACCGGCGAGTTCATCTCGAAGGTGGACGAGGAGAACGTCTACCTCGGCGGCGGCGAGGACGAAGACCCCGACGAACTCGACTACGACGTCCTCATCTGGACCGGCGGCATCACGGGCCAGAAGGAAGTCGCGGAGGCGAACGTGGAGAAGGACGAGCGCTCGAACCGCATCTTCACGGAACCCGACTTCCGGACGAGCGACGAACGCGTGTTCGCCGTCGGCGACTCCGCCCTCGTCGAACAGGGTACCGACTCCGTCGCGCCGCCGACGGCGCAGGCCGCCTGGCAGGCCGCGGACGTGGCGGGCGAGAACGTCGCGCGCGCCGTCAAGGGGCAGCCGCTGAAGACGTGGACGCACGAGGACCGCGGCACCGTCGTCTCCGTCGGCGACGACGCCGTCGCTCACGCGGTGAAAGTCCCCGGCGTCGGCAAACTCCCCATCAACGTCTTCGGCGGCCCGGCCGCCCGGTCGCTGAAGAAGGGCATCGCCGCGAAGTGGATCGCCGACGTGACGGACGCTCGCCACGCCATCGACGCGTGGGAGAGTCTGTAGACGCGGACGCGACCGAACGGTAGCCGACGCGGTTTCTTCTCTCCTCTCTTCTGCTCTTTCGCTCGCCAGTCGCTCCTGCTCTTTCGCTCACCAGTCGCTCCTGCTCTTTCGCTCACCAGTCGCTCCTGCTCTTTCGCTCACCAGTCGCTCCTGCTCTTTCGCTCACCAATCGTTCGTCTCGTCGCCGACCTCCGCAGACGAGTCGATCGGAGAGCCACGACCGCTCGTCCGCGGCGGACGACCGGCGAGACGGCGAGCGTCGACGGGTCGTGAGAAGAGAGCTAACGCTGGCGGAAGAGAGAACGCTCGATTCGAGCGCTTCGAGAGGAGAGCCTCAGTGAGACGCTTCGCCTTCGGGTGCCCGCATGTCTTCGATGCGGAGGATGAGGATGTTGCTGGTGTCGTCCTTGCCGTCGACCGTTCCCTCGATGACGAGTTTCGAGAGGGGAGTCGGGCCGACGCGTACCTCGTCGCCCTCGTGGAAGTCGCGGACCGACCCCTGAACGTGAATCTCGGCGCGGCAGAGTTCGGGGTGGTGAACCGACGAGAGGTCTATCTCGTCCACGTTGACGCCCTCGACGGCCTCGTCGTTGTGGAACAGGGGGACCGTCGCGGGTTCGTCCATCTGGTCGACGTCGAGTGCCTCGTAGGCGTTCGCCGTCGGCTTGTACCCGCCCTTCGGACCCGGAACCCCCTCGACCAGTTGCAGGGCCTTGAGGCTCTGCATCTGGTTTCGGATGGTGCCCGGGTTGCGGTTGACTTCTTCGGCGATGTCCTCCCCC
>NZ_WPCD01000087.1:0-13913 GCF_009741955.1 Halogeometricum sp. CBA1124
TCGTCGGCGCGGCAGTCGTCGTCTCGGGCGGCGCCGTCTGTTCGCCCGCCAGGGCGTCTATCGTCACCGGGTCCGACTCGACGCCGTCGCGACGGGCGCGCAGTTCGTGCTGCCCCGGGTTCTCGATGCGGAACGTCGCGCGCCCCTCGGCGTTCGTCGTCGCCGCCTCCGACCCGTTGCGGAGGACCGTCGCGTCCGCCGCCGGGTCGCCGTACTCGTCGACCACCTCGACGGCGACCCGTTCGCCGGCGACGACGCGGTTGGAAACGGACGTGAGGTTCAGCGCGGGCGTCCGACTGAGAGTGAGGTTCACGTCGCGTCCGACTCCCGAATCCGGACCGTCGTCTCGTTCGTCTCGTACGCCGGTTTGGTGACGGTCAGCGCGAGGTCGGCGTTGACCGGCACGCGAACCGTGGTCTCGCCGCTCGCGAGGCTCCGAACCTCGCCGACCGAATCGATCTGTATCGTCGCGTTACCGACGGGTTCGGGCGGCGAGAAGTGCGGGTCGACCACGCGGATTTCGAGCGTCACCGACCCGCTCTGAAGCGCGATGTCGATACGCTCGGTACCGTCGACGGTCACCGTGGTCACGTTCCGGTAGTATCCCCGTTCGCCCACGGCGACGCCGTACTCGTCCTGTTCGACGGCACCGGTGTCGAACTGCCCGTCGGCGTCGGTCTGCCCGGACGCGACGATAGCGCCCGACTGGCGGACGACGACGCTCGCGCCGGCGACCGGGCCGTTCGAGTCGCGGACGGTGGCGACGATTCGCCCGCGCGGGAACATCGGCACCTCGACGGACCGTTCGCTCGCGTTCGACACGACGTACGGTTCGTTGCGGACGTACTGGGGGTGCGAAACGTCGAGTCTGACCGTCGCGTTGGCGGGCACGTCGACGAACGCCTTCCCGTTCGACGCCGTCGTCACGTTCCTCGTCCCGTCGTCCCACGTGGCCGCGACGTCCGCCGACCCGACCGGGTTCCCGTCCGCGGTCACCACCGAGACGGTCAGCGTGACTGTCTCCGCTTGGTTCGTCGCCGATACCGTCCCCGTGACGGCGGCGACGACGAGAAACGCGACGACGACGAGGCGACCGACTCCGCCAGTATGCGACATACTCTCACGTTACGGTTTGACAAACCATCAAGGATTCGTGTATCGCAGTTCCTGAGAATCGACCGAACCGCCGAGGTCGCTCGGGCGCCGTCCCGACTCCGTCCCCGCCGCGATTCGATCACCTTTTTCCATCACAGATACGACCGTGGAGTATGGAAATCGCAGACGCCGGGTCGGCGCTCACCGACGAGCAACGGGCCATCCGCGACGTGGTTCGGGAGTTCGCCGTCGAGGAGGTTCGCCCGACGGCGCGGGAGGCCGACGAGACGGAGACGTTCCCCGAGGACGTCTGGGACGGACTCGCCGAACTCGACCTGACCGGGCTGACGGTCCCCGAGGAGTACGGCGGGTTCGACGCCGACCGGACGACGTACGCCCTCGTCAACGAACAGGTGGCCTACGGCCAACTCGCCGTGGCGACGGCGCTGTCGGTCCACAGTCTGGCCACCTCCTGCATCGCCGAGTTCGGCACCGACGACCAGCGGGAACGGTGGTTACCCGAGATGGCCCGCGGGCGCCCCGTCGGGATGTTCGCGCTGTCGGAACCCGACGCGGGTCGAACCCGGCGGAGATGTCGACCGTCGCCCGGCGGGAGGGCGACGAGTACGTGATAGACGGCAAGAAGCAGTGGATAACCAACGGCCAACGCGGCGACGTCTGCATCCTGTTCGCGAAGACCGACCCCGACGACCCGGGGTCTGTCACGCAGTTTCTCGTCCCGAAAGACGCGGGCGTCGAAGTCGGCAAGAAGGAGCACAAACTCGGCCTGCGCGCCTCGGACACGACGGCCCTCCGCTTCGACGGCGTTCGCGTCCCGGCCGAGAACCGACTCACCGAGGAAGGGAAGGGCCTCTCCGCGGCGTTCCGCATCCTCACCGGCGGCCGCATCGGCATCGCCGCGCAGGCGGTCGGACTCGCGCAGTCGGCGTTCGACGAGGCGCGCGACTACGCCCACGACAGGGAGCAGTTCGGCGGCCCCATCTCGGACATCCAGTCGGTCCGCCACAAGTTCTCCGAGATGGCGACGCAGATTCACGCCGCGCGCCTGCTGGTCCGCGAGGCGGCCAGACAGGAGGACGCGGGCGAGGACCCCCGCACCGCGGCGGCGATGGCGAAGTACTTCGCCAGCGAGGCGGCCGTGGACGTGACGAACGAGGCGGTCCAGATTCACGGCGGGTACGGCTACACCACCGACTTCGAAGTCGAGCGGATGTACCGCGACTCGAAGATAACGACCATCTACGAGGGAACGAGCGAGATACAGAAGGAGGTCATCGCACGCGGCGTCCTCGACTGAGCGCCGAGTTCGGACCGACCCGGTGGGCCCGGTCCGATACCGTTCGCCCGGCGAGTCGCGGGCGAACGCGCGGTCGAGACCCGCTCAGGAGCAGCGGAACGGCGCGCGGGACGCGCTATCCGCGTCGTCGTCGGCGCCCGCGCCGTCAGCGTCCGCGCCGCCCACATCCGTACCGTCCGCGTCCGCGGTGGCGGCCCCTCCGACGGCACCGCCCTCGCCGTCGTCGGCCACCGCTCGCACGCCGTCGACGCGTTCCGCGGGGTTGCCGACCATCGTCGCGCCCGCGGGGACGTCGTCAGTGACGACGCGCCCGCACCGACGACCGCTCTCTCGCCGACGGTGACGGGCCCGACGACGGTCGAATTCGCCCCGAGGACGGCGTTCGCCTCGACCGTCGGGTGTCGCTTCCCCGGTTGCGGCCGGTTCGCGCCGAGGGTCACGCCGTGGTACAGGTGCACGTCGTCGCCGAGTTCGGCCGTCTCGCCGACGACGACGCCCGCGCCGTGGTCGATGGTGACGCGGCGGCCCAGTTCCGCGCCGGGGTGAATCTCGACGGCGGTGAGCAGTCGGACGAGGTGCGAGAGGGCGCGCGCGCCGAAGCGGCGGTTCCGCCGCCAGAGCGCGTGTGCGACCCGGTGGGTCCACACCGCGGTCATCCCCGGGTAGAACAGGAGGACGTCGAGCGTCCCGCCCGCCGCCGGGTCGCGGTCCCGTATCGCGGCCACGTCCTCGCGGACGCGGCACACCGCGTCGCGCAGGCGGCCGAGGACGCCACGAGAGCCACTACGCTCGGACACGGTCGTTCACCCGTCGGACAACCGCGTCGGTTCGCGTCTCGCCGGTTCGTGCGCCGCGCCGGAACGCGCGTCGGCTACCCGAACTCGTCGCGCGCTCGTCTCCCCGGCACCGACGCCGTCGCTGGCGGCCGAGGCGGTCGAACGCGGTCCGTCGGTGGTGACCGGCGAGTTCGGTCATAGATCCACTCGGGCGTCCAGACTGAAAAGTTCGACCGAAGCGGTCTTTCGCGCAGGGACCGAAGCGCCCGGTGATGCCGAACGCAGACCGACCAGACGGACTCGACGCCGCGGCGTTCGACGCGGTGGTGTGGGACCTCGACGGAACGCTCGTCCACCTGGCGGTGGACTGGGAGGCCGTCGCCACAGACGCCGAAGCGACGTTCCGGTCGGCCGGCGTCGACGCCGACGGCATGGACCTGTGGGCGATGCTGGACCTCGCGGACGCCGAGGGGATGCGCGACGACGTCGAAGCCGTCATCGCCGACCACGAACGCGAAGGGGCCCGACGCTCGACGCGACTCGCCTGCGCCGACCGGATGGGGACGTTCGACGCCGAGGGGGTCTGCTCGCTCAACTGCGAGGCGGCCTGTCGCGTCGCCCTCGACGCGCACGACCTGACCTCGCACGCGGACGCAGTCGTCGGCCGCGACTCCGTGGCGACGCGGAAGCCCGACCCCGAACCCCTGCTGGAGACGCTCCGCCGCATGGACGCCGCGCCCGAGGAGGCCGTGTTCGTCGGCGACTCGCGGCGCGACGAACTGACCGCCGAACGGGCGGGCGTCGCCTTCCGCTACGTCGGCGACGGGCCGTCCGGCGTGTGAGCGACGAACAGTTTGATATCCATACTGTCTGTACCTCCGACCGATGTCACAGTCGGCTCGGCACATCGGTCGCGATCGCGCCGTCTCCGTCGGTCTCTACCTGCGGATGGGCGCGGTCGTCGCACTGCTTCTCGGCGCTCCCGTCGGCGCGATACTGTACCTCCTGTTCGGCACCCACGACGTGACTAACTCGGTCGGCGTCGCGGGTGCGTCGTGGTCGGCACCGTCGCCCTCGGCGGCGTCCAGTACGCGTTCGGAGTCCGCTCGACGCTCGACGGCGTGGACGCCGCGGCGATGGACGCGGCGGACGCGCCGGGCCTCGTCGCGCGCGTCGAACGGTTGGCCGACGAGATGGACATCGCGACGCCGACGCTGTACGTCGCCTCTCTGGGCGGCCCGAACGCCTTCGCCGTCGGCCGACGAGGGTCGGGCGCCGTCGTCCTCTCGTTGGAACTGCTCCGCGAACTCGACGCCGACGAGGTGGTCGGCGTCGCCGCGCACGAACTCGCGCACCTGCGACACCGCGACAGTGTGCTGATGACGGCCGCGACGACCATCCGACGGGTCGTCGTCACGCTGGTGACAGCGGCCGCCGCGTTCGGCGTCCTCCTCGCGGCCGTCCTCGTCGAGGGGTCGAACGACCGAGGGCGCTCCGGCGTCGACTGGGAGCGAACGTCGGCGCTCCTCGTCGGGGGCGCCCTGGTGGCGACGACGAACGTCTACCTCCTGTTGACGATGGCGCTGTCGCGGCACCGCGAGTTCGCGGCCGACGCGGCGGCGGCCCGCGCCGTCGGCGACCATCGCGGCCTCGTCAGCGCGCTGAAAACCATCGAGACGGCGGCCCGGCGACGCGGGGAACCCGCGACCGACTCGGCCACCGCCGCACTCTGCATCCGCGGGTCCGTCCGGAGTCGACTCGCCGGCCTGTTCGCGAGTCACCCGCCGACGGCCGCCCGTATCCACGCGCTCGAACGGCGGTTCGGAACGCCGGACGACGCGAGCGTTAAGTCCGCCACGCCCTAACCTCCGTTCGATGAGCTATCCGGTCAGTTACTACTGCCCGCACTGCGGCGCCGTCGTCGAACTCCAGCGAGAGGGCTACCTCGCCGACAAGTCCGTCACCCCCTACCCGCTGGTCGGGTGGGAGTACGCCGACCCGACGGGGGCGTTCGAGGACGCCGACGGCGTCCACCTCGTCTGCGGCGAGAGCGACGCGGCGGGCCTGCGCTGGACGGGCGACCGAAGCGACGCCGACGACGTGGAACACCCGACGCGTGAGTCGCCGTGCGGGGGCGACTTCTACCTCTCGTTCGTTCGGTTCGAAGCGGGCGAGGAAGTCGAACCCGTCCCCGAGACGGAGTACGTGGACATCGGCCTGTAGCGGCGTGACGGCGTCGCCCACGCGGGGGACGAACACCCCTCACGGCGGCCTATATCTCCTCGGCGCGCGAAAAGGGAGGTACGATGATAACCCCCATCCAGTCGCTACTCGGAGACGCGTTGTTCTTCGTTCCGTTCGCCCTGTTCCTCCTCGGAGCGTTCGCCCTCGTGGTGTACCTCGCCCGACTCGAACACGAGAAGGAGATGGCCCTCATCGAGGCGGGCCACTACGACCAACTCCGAACCGATAGCCGCGCGTGGATACTCGGCGGCGGTCTGCTCGTCGTCGCTCTCGGTCTCGCCGACGTGACGACGACGCTCCTCGCGGGCGGCGTCCCGCAGGAGGGCGTCGCCGCCTCGTTCGTCGGCCTCGCGGCCCTCGGGTACTACTTCTACAAGCGCCGCGAGGACCGCGTCGACGCGGCGAGGGCGACGCAGGCCTGAGGCGGACGGGTTCGCGGGGGCGACCGCTCAGCCCTTGATGTTGCAGACGGGGAACGTCCGCGCCACCTTGTCGCCGATGCCGAGGGCGTCGGAGACGCGGACGACTTCGTCGACGTCCTTGTAGACGCCCGGTGCCTCCTCGGCTATCGTCGCGCCGGACTGCGCCTTGACGTATATCTTCTCCTGGTCGCGCAGTTCCTCCTGAACCGTCTCGCCCCAGTAATCCTTCTTGGCCTGCGTCCGACTCATCGTCCGCCCCGCGCCGTGGGCGGTGGACCCGAACGTGAGGTCCAGCGAGTTCTCCCCGCCGCGGAGGACGTAACTGCCAGCGCCCATGCTACCGGGGATGATGATGGGCTGTCCAACGTCGCGGTAGGCGTCCGGCAGTTCGGGGCGCCCGGCGGGGAACGCGCGCGTCGCTCCCTTCCGGTGGACGTACAGTTCGCGCTCTTCGCCCTCGACTTCGTGGACCTCCTTCTTCGCGATGTTGTGCGCCACGTCGTACAGCAGGTCCATCTCCATCGCCTCCCAGTCGCGGCCGAACACCCGTTCGAACACGCGGCGCGTCCGGTGCATGATGAGTTGGCGGTTCACCCACGCGAAGTTGATGGCGGCGCACATCGCGCCGTAGTACTCCTCGGCGAGGTCCGACCCCGCGGGCGCGGCGGCCAGTTCCTTGTCGGGCAGCGACGCCAGCAGGTCACCGTGCCGTTTCTCTATCTCCCGGAGGTAGTCCGAACACACCTGGTGGCCCAGTCCGCGCGACCCGCAGTGGATGAGGACGACCACCTGGTCCTCTTCGAGGCCGAACTCGCCGGCCACGCCCTCGCGGAACACGTCGGTCACGCGCTGAACTTCGAGGAAGTGGTTGCCGGACCCGAGGCTGCCGAGTTGGTTCTTCCCCCTGTCCTTTGCCTTCTGCGAGACGGCGCTCGGGTCGGCGTCCGGCCGGTAGCCCTCGTCCTCGCAGTGGGCCAGGTCCGCCTCGACGGCGTGACCGTGTTCGAGCGCCCAGTCCATGCCGCGGGAGAGCACCGACTCGACGGTGTCCACGCCGCCCTCGACGATGCCGCCGCCGCCCAGTCCGGAGGGGACGTTGGCGAACAGCGCTTCGACCAACTCCTCCTCGTTGCCCTGCAGTTCGTCGTACGTCAGGTTCGTTCGCATCATCCTGACGCCGCAATTGATGTCGTAGCCCACACTCCCGGGGGAGATACAGCCGTCTTCGGTGTCCGTCGCGCCGACGCCGCCGACGGGGAAGCCGTACCCCTGGTGGCCGTCGGGCATGCAGATGGCGTGCTTGGTCATCCCCGGCAGGTGGGTGGCGTTCCGCAACTGTTCGAGCGTCTTGTCCTGTCGAATCTGTTCGAGGAGTTCCTCGCTGGCGAGGACGCGGGCGGGCACGCGCATCTCCCCCTCGCGCGGCATCTCCCAGACGTACTCGCGGACGCGTTCGAGGCGAACGTCTCCGAACTCTTTCACGTCGTCGTCGCTCATGTGGGACGGTTCGACGGGCTGACTCAATAGGATTCCGTCCCTGCACGCTCGTCTCCGGGGTGGGTGTCGGCACGACGGGGAACGGCGAAAAAAGGCCGACGTCTGCGCGGGGCAGACGCTCCCGTGGGCTCGGACGGGGACCGCTACGACACCTGTTCCGTGACCGAACGACCGCAGTCCGAACAGCAGTACACGACGTACGGCTGTCGGGAGAACTTCTCGTTCTCTGCCTGAACGTCCTCTCGGCTCGCGTTCTCTTCGATGCGAATCGACGTTCGGTGTGTCGTCGTCTCGCCACACCGTGCACATCGTCTGACCTCGGCGGTCCTGTGGGTAGTCTCGCCCTGTCGGTCTCTCATTGGGTTGCTCCGTCCCCGCCAGTCGGGGGGTCACCGTCGGCCCTCATATACTCTTCTCAGTATTTCGATAATATATTCCGTCGGAGACGTTCTCGGTCGCTCCCTTCCGGGCCGGAGGCGCTCTCTTCACTTCTCAGTCGGCAGACACGGACGGGCCTTCGCGGCCCGACTCCGCCGCGGCGTCGCGGAGTCGCGCGTCGACCGAGAACCTGCCGGCGCCCGTAATCAGGAGCGCCGAGACCAGACCGAACAGCGAGACGTGCGCGAGTACCGGGTCGTCCGGGAGGCCGAAGAGGGTGGTCGTGAACAGGAGGAAGGAGACAGCGGCGGCCCCGCGCGTGAACGCGCCGAACAGGAGGGCGACGCCGACGAGAATCTCCGTGAGTCCGGCGCCGACGACCCACAGTTCGGGCGCGACGGGGACGACGGCGGTGAGGTCGTACTTCGCGACGACGGCGAGCGCTTCCCCGGGGTTCATCAGTTTCTGTCCGACGCCGAGGTAGACGAACGAGACGCCGAGACCGACGCGCAGGACGACGGGGACGAGCGAGGTGTACGGCTGGACCCGGCGGACGAACGGGACGGCGACGACGCGATAGAAGGGGTCGATGCGCGAGTAGACGGTGTCGGCGGCGGCGAGACGGGACACGAGGTGGTCGGCGCTCGGCCGCCCGCCGCCGAGGAGGACGATGGCGAGGAGGCCGGGGACGTACTCGAACGCGAGGAACAGCGCCGGTTCGAAGGCGAGGCCGACGAGGTACGCGAGGAGTCCGGCGGCCGCGACGAGGCGCGTGCCGAAGCCGAACAGGAGGAGGAAGCCGACGCCGATGCCGAACAGGCGGGTGAACGTCGGAACCGTCGTCTGGACGACGGGGCTGAAGAAGTAGCCGGAGAAGCCAGCCCCGACCAGCGGAAGCCCGATGCTCAGACGCAGCAGCCACGGCAGGAGGTCGCGATAGCTGGTCATCGTCTCGCGGAACACGGCCACGTCGCGGCGGGCGGGTCGGACGCGGAGGTAGAGCGTCGCGCCGGCGGCGACGGCGACGCCGCCGGCCGCGAGGACGGTGAGCGTGAACGGGTCCGACAGCGCCGTCACCAGGAACGCCACGACTTCGACGGGGTCGCTCCCCGGCGTCACGTACTTGACGTGCGCGCTCGCTCGTCCCGTCGTGAGGACGATGGCGAGCGTCAGCACCGCTGCGAGCGACCCGACTCGGGCCGCGAACTGGCGTTGCTCCATGTTCGGAGCTTCGACCGACGACGGGTAAGCTCGTCGGAGGAATTCCGGCCGCAGCGGCCGTAAAAATGTAGATAACGGACGATACAGACGAATCCGGCCGCCGGTTCAGACGTCGAAGACGACGTACGCCTCCCAGCCGTCGTCGGTCTCCTCGACGCGCATCTCGGAGTACGTGACGGCCTTCACCTCGCGGGCGTCCACGGCGTCGAGGGGGACGCCGCGGGCGGACCCCGAGAGCGTCCACGCGCCGTCGCTTCGGCGTACAGACGCCTCGTTGTCCACCGGGAGAACGGCGCGAACGTCGCGTTCGAAGATGAGTTCGTCGAGGTAGTCGAACAGGAGGGCCTCGACGCTCTCGGCGTCGACGTCGACCGCGAAGCGGTCCCCACCCGCCTCGGGAATCGCGTCGCACCCGGCCGCCGCGAGTCCGTCGGCGGCGGCGGCGAACAGCGCATCGAGCGTCGGCGCGGACGCGGCGACGGCCACGTCGGCGGTGTGGTCGCGGAGTTCGAAGCTCATGCCGTGTGGTCTGTGTCGCCGCCGCCCTCTCTCTTCCGGTCGGCGCGCCGGTTCGCCGCCCTCGGTGAGGGCGACGGGGCCGGCGGTGGTGACGGAGACGGAAGAAGACGGAACAGACGAAGCCGGAGATGCCGCCGTCGGCCACGACGGCCCGACTTCCCGTCCCGACGAACCTTCGTGACTCGCTGACGACGACGGTGGAGTTATATTTGTGACCACTCTACCGGTCGGTGTGAGCGTCAACGTGGAGAAGCGAGTGGACGAACCGGGTCCGCCGAACACGCCGAGGAGGCGTGGGAACTCAAAGAGCGCATCCGGACGCCGAAGGCGTGCTGAAGCAACGGCGCGGCTTCTTCATGGACGCCTACCGCCGCGCGACGACGCACCTGTTCTTCGAGGACGACACGCTCATGGGGTTCGCCTCCACGCGACGCGACGGCTACATCCTGTTTCTCGCCGTCGCCCCCGAGGCCCGCGGGAAGGGCTACGGCAAGCGACTCGTCGCCGAAGTCGCCCGCGACCACCGCTCGGTCTCCTGTCACGCCCGGACGACGAACGAGGACGCCCTCTCGTTCTACGAGCACATCGGCTTCGAGATACAGCGCAAGATAGGCAACTACTACGAGGACGGCGGCGACGCCTACTACCTCCGCCTCGGCGAGAAAGCGAGCATCCGCGAGAAGTTCTCCGACCTGTTCAGACGGTAGCGAACGCGAACGCGCCTCAGACGTCGTCGACCAACTCTCCCAGTCGTTCCACCGGAAGCGCCTGGAGCGTCTCCGTGTCGAGTCCGTGACGCTCGATGGCCTGCGTCACGCGGAACGCGGCGTCGTCGTCTTCGACTTCGAACCGAACGTCGAAGTCGTAGGGCCCGAGGACCGCGTGGGTGTCGAGCATCTCGCCGCCGAGTTGCTGGACGTCCTCGCGGACGGTCCCCCAGATGGAGACGAGTTCCTGCGGGTTCTGGTACTCGGCCTCGTCGACGTCGACGTGCGCGATGTACGTCGGCATATTTCCAACTCTGTTCCTGAAGGATAAAAGGCTGTATACCGTTCCGTCGTCGGGAACGCTCCCGGGGGCGGGCGGAGACGCATCCTCAAGATTTAATCGAACGCCGCCTGTGGCTCCCACTATGTACATCGGCGTACTTACCGTTCCGCTCGGAGGCGAATCGCTCGCCGACGCGCTCTCGTATCTGGACGACATCGGCGTGCAGGGCGTCGAACTCGGCGTCGGCGGCTTCCCCGGCGACGACCACCTCGACCGGACCGCCTACCTCGACGACGAGTCGAAGCAGGAGGAGTTACACGACCTGTTGGCCGAACACGACATGCAGGTGAGCGCGCTGGCGACCCACAACAACCCGCTGCACCCGGACGACGAGGAGGCCGAGACGGCCGACACCGAACTCCGCGAGGCCATCGAACTCGCCGCGCAGTTGGACGTGAACACGGTCACCTGCTTCTCGGGGCTCCCGGCGGGCGGCCCCGACGACGAGGTGCCGAACTGGATCACCGCGCCGTGGCCGTCCGAACACGCCGACGCCCACGAGTACCAGTGGGAGGTGGCGACGGAGTACTGGTCCGACGTGGCCGAGTTCGCCGACGACCACGGCGTCGACATCGCCATCGAGATGCACCCGAACATGCTCGTCTACGAGCCGACGGGGATGCTGAAACTGCGCGAGGCGACGAACGAACGGGTCGGCGCGAACTTCGACCCCTCGCACCTCTACTGGCAGGGCATCGAAGTCACGGACGCCATCCGCTTCCTCGGCGAGGAGGACGCCATCCACCACTTCCACGCGAAGGACACGAAGGTGTACGAACCCGAGTCACGCGTCAAGGGCGTCCTCGACACCACGGATTACACCGACGAGGCGAACCGTTCGTGGCTGTTCCGCTCCATCGGCTACGGCCACGGCGAGAGCCACTGGAAGGACGTCGTCTCGACGCTCCGGATGGTCGGCTACGAGGGCGCCCTCTCCATCGAACACGAGGACTCGCTCACCTCCTCGCGCGAGGGACTGGAGAAGGCCGTGGACGTCCTCGGACGCGCCGTCTTCGACACGACGCCCGGCGACGCCTACTGGGCGGAGTAACGCGGCCGTCGGAGCGGACCACGAACCCCTAAGTCGGTCGGCGGAGAACCGCCGCCCATGACGCTCGACGTCGCCGTACTCGGCTACCGGTTCATGGGCAAAGCCCACTCGAACGCGCTGGCGCGTCTCCCGATGTTCTTCCCGGACGCCCCCGACGTGCACCGCCACACGCTCATCGGGCGCGACGAGGAAGCCCTCGCGGACGCCGCCGACGAGTTGGGGTTCGAACACACCGCGACCGACTGGGAGTCCGTCGTCGACGAGGTGGACGCCTTCTACAACCTCGGGCCGAACCACGTCCACGCGGAACCGTCGATAGCCGCGCTGGAAGCCGACACGCCCGTCTTCTGCGAGAAACCGCTCGCGCCGACGCTGGACGAAGCCGAGGAGATGCGCGCCGCCGCCGCCGACTCCGAGGCGATAGCGGGGTGCGCGTTCAACTACCGCTTCGTGCCGGCGATTCGCTACGCGAAGGGGCTCATCGACGACGGCGAACTCGGCGAGATTCGGCACGTCCGCGGGAGTTACATGCAGGACTGGCTGACCGACGCCGACGCGCCGTGGTCGTGGCGCAACGACGAGGAGATGGCCGGAAGCGGCGCGCTGGGTGACCTCGGCGCGCACACCATCGACCTGGCGCGCTTCCTCGTCGGCGACGCCGCCGGCGACTTCGAACGCGTCTCCGGCAACCTCCAGACGTTCGTCGACGAGCGACCGGTCGAGGGCGGCGAGGGGACGCGCCCGGTGACGGTGGACGACGCCTACTCCGCGCAGGCGACGTTCGAGAACGGCGCGATGGGGACGTTCGAGGCGTCGCGCGTCGCCGACGGGCACAAGAACGACCACACCATCCGCATCCACGGCACCGAGGGCAGCCTGAAGTTCTCGCTGGAACGGCTGAACGAACTGGAGTACAAGGCGGCCGACCACCGGGGGTACGAGACGATTCTCGTCACCGACGGCGACGACCCGTACCTCGACCACTGGTGGCCGCCGGGGCACGTTCTCGGCTGGGAACACACGTTCGTCCACGAGAACTACGAGTTCCTCTCGGCCGTCCGCGACGGCGAGTCGTTCGCCCCGTCGTTCGAGGACGGCTACGCGGTCCAGCGGATTCTGGACGCCGTCGAACGCTCCGACGACGGCGGCGAGTGGGTGTCGCTGTAGGCGGCCAACGGCCGAAGCGACTTCGCTCCCGCGGGCGGTCAGCGAACGCAGTCCGTCGCCTTCTGCGCCCACTCGTTCGACCACCGCGAGAGGCGCGGTTCGGGAATCGCCGCCGAGTCGCCGTCGAGGAACACGCCGATGGTGGCGTCGGTGGGCAACGGGACGACGACGGCGACCAGTTCCTCGAAGTAGTGGACCGACCCGCGGAGACTGCCCGGGCCCGACGGCTGTTTCTCGTGACGCCGGACCGACTCCTGACCGATGTAGAACCGTCGAATGAGATGCGCGTGCTCGCGCGCCGCGGCGGGGTCCACGTCGGACCGGAGATAGTGCGGTTGGACCTCCTCGTCCGCGTACTCCACGCACAGACGCAGGTCCTCGTGGAGTTCTGACCGGAGGTGCTCGACCAGATGTGCGATTCCCATAGCGCCCCCGACGGTACCATGCCAAAATAACCCTCGGTCCCGAGTATCAGTCCCGAGAACCGGAACCGTCTGCCCGAACCGACGAGGCGGCGACGTGACCGGAGACGACGGTACCGAGAATGTAGCTATCGCTGTCGGTAACGGCGGACCGGCGGCGACGACGGCCTCGAGGACGCGACGGACGCCGAACGGTCCGCCGGCGAGGCGCGTGGTTCGAGTACGGTCACGTTCGCTATCCGCCGAGACAAAACCGGGTTCGCGCGAGGACCGTCGGACGAGAGAGACGATGGCGCGGGCAGCGACGACGCGGGCGGCGGCAACACCGGGAGAACACGTCGCCGCACCCGCCGCGTCCGGCGTCGTCGCACCCGCGGCCGAACTACACGTCGAAGTGGAGGATACCGTCGTCGGTGATGACCTGGTCGACGAGGGTCATCGGGGTGGCGTCGTAGGCGGGGTTCTCGATGAACACGTTCTCGACGGGTTCGAGCGACACCTCCGCCGAGGAGCGAATCTCGTTCTCGAAGACGAACCCGCCCTCGACCACCTTCGCGCCCGACCCGACGACGGTGACGGGTACGTCCAGTTGCGCGGCGGTGGCGGCGATGGGGAACGTGCCGACGCGGTTGTAGAGGGTGTCGCCGACGATGCAGTCCATGCCGACGACCACCCGGTCGCAGTCCTCGAGGAAGATGCCGGCCGCGCCGTCGACCATCAGGTGGGGTTCGACGCGGTCCACGCCCGAGAGCG
>NZ_WPCD01000179.1:0-7435 GCF_009741955.1 Halogeometricum sp. CBA1124
GGTCGTCGGGGTCGACGCGTTCGCGGAGGATGTCGAGCATGCGGACGGGCTGGCGGTCGTTCACCTCGACGGCGGCTTCGAGCATCGCCGGGTCGTAGCCCGCGTCGCGGGCGCGGCGACGATGGCCGCCACGTCCTCGGGAAGCAACTGCCGCCCCACCCGACGCCCGCGGCGAGGAACTCCGCGCCGATGCGGGAGTCGAGACCGATGGCGTCGAGCACCTCGTAGGAGTCGACGCCGTACTCCTTGCAGACGTTGGCGAGGTCGTTGGCGAGCGAAATCTTCGCCGCGAGGAAGGCGTTGTTCGCGTACTTTATCATCTCCGCCTCGCGAATGCCCGTCTCCACGAGTGCGGCCTCGGGCGCGCGTTCGAGGAGGGGGTCGAATATCTCTCGGAGCGTCTCGGCCCCCCGGTCGGTCCGGGAACCGAGGACCACCTTGTCGGGGTCGAGGAAGTCGTCGACGGCGCTGCCCTCCCGCAGGAACTCGGGGTTCATCCCCACGTCGAACCCTTCGCCTTCGGTCTTGCCGGAGTGCTCCTCGAGGAGGGGCGCGATGACCTCCTCGGTCGTCGTCGGAATCACCGTGCTCTTGGTGACGACGAGGTGGGAGCCGTCCTTCTCCGCGAGCGTCGCGCCCAGCGACTTCGTGGCCGCCTCCATCACCGAGAGGTCGATGTGGCCGTCGTCGTCGGAGGGCGTCGAGAGGGCGAGAAACGTCGCGTCCGTGTCGAGGACGGCGTCGTAGTCGGTGGTCGCGCGGAGTCGGTCCCCGGCGTGCCGTTCGACGAGTTCGTCCAGACCGGGTTCGTGGATGGGCGACTGCCCGGCGTTCAGCGTCGCGACGACGTCTTCGTCGATGTCGACGTTGACCACGTCGTGGCCCAGGTCGGCGAAGCACGCGGCGATGGTCGTGCCGACGTACCCACTCCCGATGATGCTGAGCTTCATTGTCAGCTATCACTCGTCGTGAGCGTTTGAACGTTCGCCCCAGTCTCGGAAGCTGACACCGGACGCGGCCGACTCCCAGCGACGCCAGCCGAGTCGCACGCACTCGCGCGGAGCGAAACACGGGAGTACCCTGACGACGAACGACCCTCCATGTCGAAGCCCTCGGAGGACGCTCGCGGGCAACTCACCGCCTCGTGGGTCGTCGTCTTCCTCAAAGGCATCTGTATGGGCGCCGCCGACGCCGTCCCCGGCGTCTCCGGCGGCACCATCGCCTTGGTGACCGGAATCTACGAACGACTCATCGCGGCCGTCACGGCCGTCTCCCCCGGTCGAATCGTGGACGTGCTTCGCGGCGTCACCCCCGGCGGCCGCGCGGAGGCCGTCGCGGCCCTGAAGGAGATGGACGTCGGGTTCCTCGTCGCCCTCGGCGGCGGCATCGCCGTCGCCGTCGTCAGCATCACCCGCGTCGTCCACGTCGGCATCACCTCCTATCCGGTGCCGACGTTCGGCTTCTTCTTCGGCCTCATCGCCGCCTCCGCGTGGGTGCTGTTCTCGGAAGTCGAAGTCGACACGCCGTCCCGAGTCGTCGCCGCCGTCGCCGGCTTCGCCTTCGCGTTCGTCGTCTCCGGGCAGGCCGCCGCGTCGTTCGGGACGGGTCTCCCCGTCACCGTCCTCGCCGGCGCTATCGCCGTCAGCGCGATGATTCTCCCCGGCATCTCGGGGTCGCTGTTGCTCATCCTCCTCGGGCAGTACGAACACATGACCGGCGCGCTGAAGTCGTTCGTCGACGGCGTCCTCGGACTGGTCGTCGGCGGGTCGTTCGCGCCCGTCGCGGAGAACGGCGTCGTCGTCGTCGCGTTCATGCTCGGCGCCGTCGTCGGTCTGCTCACTGTCGCGCACGCCGTCCGCTGGGCGCTGGAGCACTACCGCGAACCGACGCTCGCGTTCCTCGTCGCACTCATCGTCGGCGCGCTCCGCGCGCCCATCGCCAAGACGGGCGAGCAACTGGCGGAACTCGGCCGCGTCTGGACGACGGAGGCGTACGGCGTCTTCGCCGCGACGGCCGTCGTCGGCGCAGTCGTCGTCCTCCTCGTGGACCGCTACGCGGGACTCGCGGAGATAGACGACGAACGGATAGAGGAGGAGACGGGCGACGAGGCGGCGACGAGCGGCGGCCTCGACTGAGCGGTAGCCCCGCGTTACGAGCGGGTACGCGCGATACGACCGGCCGTTCGACCGAGCGAACCCTCGGGAGTTACTCCCGCGGCACCGAGAGGTTGAAGACGGCGTCGCTCCCGCACTCCTCGCACGTCGTCACCGACGTGCCGGAGACGCGCGCGCCGCAGTCGCGACACTCGTAGTAGCCCTCGGTCGTCCGATAGGGGTCCACTTCTGCGTGATTCAGCACCATGTTATTGGTTGTCACATCTCGTCGCATAAGCGTTGCCCTCATACAACTATATTCGATATTCACACCTAGATTGTCCTAGTACAAGAGAAGAATTCCGTACGTTCGTCCTATCTTTTCCGCGCGACGCAGACGAACGTCTCTCTGCGGTTCGTCGCCTCGGTCACGTCGAACCCGTGCGTCTCGAACGCGGAGACGGCGTCGCCCAGACCGAACCGTTCGTCCGTCGGCGGGCCGTCTTCCCCCGTCCCGGTCTTCGACCAGTCGACGGTGACCACGCGGCCGCCGGGTCGAACCACGCGGGCGAGTTCGTCGAACGCCGCCTCGGTGGCGTACTCGTGGTACACCATCGTCGAGAACGCGGCGTCGAGTTCGTCGTCCTCGAACGGCAGCGACGACACGTCGGCGGTGACGAACTCCACGCTGTCGGGCGCGCCCTTCTCGCGGTAGAACTCGTGCATCTCCGACTGCACGTCCACGGCGTAGCACGTCCCCACGTGCGGCGCCACGTCGTCGGTGTAGAACCCCGTCCCGCTTCCCAGGTCGGCGACGACGGCGTCCGCGTGGGGGTCCAGACGCGAGAGCAGTTCCTCGCGCGAGCAGAACCGGTAGCGCCCCTCGTCGTCGAGTTTCTCCGCGCGGTCCACGTCGAACGTGTGAAAGCCCATACGATCCGTTTCCCACGAGCCGACCTAAATCTGCGGACCCCGGCGAGCGGAGGCCTGCCGCAGCAGCAAACTTAACGCTGCGAGTCGTCGTCGTACGTACCGATGACCGATCCGAAACTCCGCACGCGACGAGACGGACCTGCGAGCGGTGCGGTCGCGTGGAACGCTGGGACGCGGTGCAGACGACGTGGCGCGTGGCCGAGGACGACGGCGACCGGCAGGTCGGCAGTCCCTACTGCATCCACGAGTGGGACATCAACGGCACGTTCGCACCGTTCGAGGACGAGGGCGCGGAGGCCTGAGACGGCCGAGACCGACCGTGCCCACCGTCTACGTCACCGCGCCGCCGGACGCCGCCGACGAACTCGCCCGAACGCTCGTCGCGGACCGACTCGCCGCCTGCGTCAACCGCGTCGACTGCGACTCGGTGTACCGCTGGGAGGGCGAGGTGCACGAGGAACGCGAGATGATCCTCCTCGCGAAGACGACCGACGACCGGTACGACGCCCTCCGCGACCGAATCGAGGCGGAACACCCGCACGACGTTCCCTGCATCGAACGGTTCGACGAGGCCGACGTGCTGCCGGCGTACGCGTCGTGGGTCGAAGACGAGACGACGCCGGGTCGAGACTGACGACGCCGGACCGGGACCGAGGGTCCGGGACCCGAAATCCCCTACTCCCGGAGGCGTTCCAGCACCGACAGCGTGCCGTCCATGTACGACTCAGTCAGCACCTCGTCGGCCGCGGCCGTCGCCGCCTCGTCGGCGTTGGCGACGGCGAACGACCGGCCGACGACGCCGAACGTCGAGGCGTCGTTCACGCTGTCGCCGACGGCGACGAACTCGGTCGGGTCCATCGACAGCGTCTCGCAGAGACGCTCGAAGCCGACGCCCTTCTCGACGCCGGGCGTCTTCACGTGGTAGGCGTAGCCCGTGTCGATGACCTCCATCTCGAACTCGGTGGCCACCTCGCGGAGCAGTTCCTCGTCGGCCGAGCGGTTCACCGCTATCTCGGTCTCCCGCCAGTAGTTGGTCTCGTCGAACGCCCCCCAGCCCAAGTCGCCACCGCGGGCGACGAACTCGTCGGCGACGGCCTGTGCGCGCTCTCTGTCGCCGGTGTACGTCACCGTCTCGTCGGCGAGGACGACGCCGCCGTTCTCGGCGACGACGTTCTTGTCGATGCCGAGGTAGTGACAGAGACTGACGGGGTACGGGAACGCCTTCCCCGTCGCGAGGACGACGGGCGCGGGCCACTCGGGGAGGACGTCGAACGCGCGCGGGTCGAGTGCGCCGGGGTCGTCGGTGAGCGTCCCGTCGATGTCGAGGACGAGGGGCGGAGCGTCGGAGTCCATGTGACCGCGCTTCGGCGCACGGAGAGAAAGAATCACCGCCCGAGGCGATTCGCTCCGTCGCCGCCGAGTCGCTCGAAGACCACCGTCGAGAAGTTCGCCTCGGGCCGCGTCGGCGGTCGCCCGGGGCCGTCGTCGTCGCGTCCCGTCTCGACGCGCCGGAGGACGCCGTCTTCGGCGAGTTCGTAGAGGACGCGCTTCACCGTCGCCGCCGAGAGGTCCACCGAGGGGTCCGCGGCGACGCGTCGGCGGCGGCGGTGACGGACGGCCGGTCGGCGGGGTCCAGCGACGCGAGGACGGCGAGGACGCGGCGGCGACTCGCCGGGAGGGCGAGGACGCGGGCGAGCGAACACCCGCCCCGAGGGACCGCCTCGCGCCCCGCCCGCCGACGTACTCGGCGTTGACGTGCGTCGCGTCCTCCCCCGCGGCGGCGACGGACGCGCCGAACAGGGCCGCGAGGCCGTCGTGCGCGTCGCCGTCGGCCCACGTGGCCACCCGGCTCACCGTCTCGTGGTCGATGGCGTCGCGGGCGAGGCCGTCGGACGCGCGGGCGGTCAGCACGTCGGCCAACGCGTGTCGGTCGTAACGCGGCACCTCGACCGTCTCCACCGATGCGTCGGAGAACTCGCGGCCGACGGCGACGTAGGAGAGCGACCCCGCCACCGACTCGAACGCCGAGTCGAGCGTGTCGAGCGACACCGTCCGCGACTCGCCGACGTGGTCGACGGCGACGACGAGACGGCGCGACCGGTCGAGTTCGGCGCGGAGTCGGTCACGGAGGGTGGCGGTACCGACACCCTGCTCGGGCACGTCGGCGGCGACGACTTCGGCGAGGACGGCGCGCAGGAGGGCGAACTCGGAGTCGGCCGCGCGCGCGTCGACGGCGGCGAACTCAACGGTCGGCGGGGCCGCCGCGCGCGTCGTCGTCCCGATGGTCCCCCCGCGGGACGGCGTCGTGGCGTCGAGGTGGTCGAACAGCGCGGTGACGACGGCCGACTTGCCCGCCCCCTTCGGCCCGACGACGCAGAGGTTATCGGGCAGACGGCCGTCGAAGGCCGGGTCGAGTCGGTCGAGCAGGCGTTCGAGCGTCGCCCCGCGACCCACCGGTTCCGCGAGGTGGGACGTGGGGTCCAGCGCAGAGAGGTCGCGAACGAGGCGGCGCGTTCCGTCGCCGCGTCGCCGTCGCCTGTCGATTCGGTCGGTGAGTCTCATCGTCGAGTCGGCGGCTGGTGGCTGCTTCGCCGAGGAGCGATAAAAACTCCCGGTATCGAGCGGTCCGAGAGCCGGCCGATTTCGGGCGCGTGACCGACTCGCAGCGACTCCAATTCTATCACCGACCGGTAGAGTCAGCCGGAGCTGAGAGTGGGCGTAACTATCGATAACTATCGTGAATGTTCGCGGCGTTCGAGCACCCACCGTGTCGAGTACGCGTCAGAGAGCGTCTGAACGGTGTTTCTCGAACCGGTTCGGGTCGTGAATACGTCGCGGAGAATTAATTTACTGACGGTCCCGGACGAGAGGTAAAATAAAGTGCTGTCGGGCCCACCTGTCGAAAGTGAGATGACCGAAACGCCGAGCGTCCTCGTCATCGGCGGCGGGTCCACCGGGTGCGGCATCGCGCGCGACCTCGCGATGCGCGGACTCGACGTGACCCTCGTCGAGAAGGGGAACCTGACACACGGGACGACGGGCCGGATGCACGGCCTCCTCCACAGCGGTGGACGGTACGCCGTGTCGGACCAGCCGTCCGCCAGAGAGTGTATCGAGGAGAACCGCGTCCTGCGACGTATCGCCAGCCACTGCGTCGAGATGACCGGCGGCCTGTTCGTCCAACGGCCCGAGGACGACGACGAGTACTTCGAGGAGAAGTTGGAGGGCTGTCGCGAGTGCGGCATCCCCGCGGAGGTGCTCTCCGCCGAGGAGGCCCGCGAGATGGAGCCGTACCTCGCCAAAGACATCAAGCGGGCCATCCGGGTCCCGGACGCGGCCATCGACCCGTTCCGCCTCTGCGTCGCCAACGCGGCGGACGCCATCGACCACGGCGCGCGCGTCGAACCGCACGCCGAAGTCGTGGACGTCCTCGTCGAGGACGGCGAAGTCGTCGGCGTCGAGGTGCTCCACGGGGACACCCACCTCGGCATCGCGCAGGGCGAACCGGGCACGCACGAGAAGATGTACGCCGACTACGTCGTGAACGCGACGGGGGCGTGGGCCGGCCAGATCGGAGAGATGGCCGGCGTCGAGGTGGCCGTCCGCCCCTCGAAGGGCGTCATGACCATCATGAACGTCCGCCAGGTCGACACCGTCATCAACCGGTGTCGGCCGAAGGGCGACGCCGACATCGTCGTCCCCCACGAGACGACGTGCATCCTCGGGACGACCGACGAGGAGGTCGAAGACCCCGAGGACTACCCCGAGGAGGGGTGGGAGGTCGACCTGATGATAGACACGCTGTCGGAACTCGTCCCGATGCTGGCGGACGCCCGGACGATTCGCTCGTTCTGGGGCGTCCGACCCCTGTACGAACCGCCGGGGACGGGGACGGAGGACCCGACGGACATCACGCGTGACTTCTTCCTCCTCGACCACGCGACCGGGACGACCTGCCCGGGATGTCCTCCATCGTCGGCGGAAAGCTGACCACCTACCGCATGATGGCCGAGAAGATATCCGACCACGTCTGCGAGAAGGTCGGCGTCGAGGCCGACTGCCGGACCGCAGAGGTTCCGCTCCCCGGCTCCGACGACTTCTCCGTCCTCCGCGACTGGATGGACGAGTTCGGGATTCGCTCCCCGGTCGGCCGCCGGAGCGCCCAGCGACTCGGCTCCCGCACCGACGACGTCCTCGGCGACTGGAACCGGCCGAACCCGGTCGTCTGCGAGTGCGAGGCCGTCACGCGCGCGGAGATTCACGACGCGATGGACCACTCCGGCACCGACCTGAACGGCGTCCGCATCCGCACCCGCGCCTCGATGGGCAACTGTCAGGGCGCGTTCTGCTGTCACCGGATGGCCAACGAACTGTTCGAGGACCACAGCGAACTCGTCGTCCGCGAGTCG
>NZ_WPCD01000038.1:0-22586 GCF_009741955.1 Halogeometricum sp. CBA1124
TCGTTCGACGGCTCCTCGACACCGCTCGACCCCGCCGTGCCGTCGTCGCCGCCCCGGACGGGCCGCGCCGCGCGGCGTCCCACGCGGCGACGTCCGCGCGACGCGACGAGTGCGGCACGCCCCTCGACGCGGTCCTCGTCGCGGACGCGTTCGTGGAAGGCGTCGAGCCACCCGAGTCGCCGCCAGCGCGCGTCGCTGCAGTTCGCGCAGGGCGTCCGCCGCCTCGCGAGCGCCGGCCTCTCTGCGGTCCGCCTCGGCGGCGGCGAGTGTACCGAGGAACTCGAACGTCGCCGCGACGTGGTCGGGGATGCCGTCGCCGCGGGTCGGCTCGAAGCCGGCGACGCCGTAGAGGCGCGCGACGGCCGCCGCGGGTTCGCCGAGCAACTCGCCGCCCGCCGCCGCCGCGTGGTACGCCGAGTCGGACTCGTAGTCGGTCGACGGCTCCGTCGCGTGCGCGGAGGCGAACGGCGGGACGTAGTGCGCGCCGGGCACGACGAACAGGTTGTCGTAGCCGACCGAGAGCGCCTCGCGGTCGTAGTCGTCGGCGAACTCCGCGTCGAGGTCAACCGGAAGCGACGACGAGAGGCGGGCGAAGTCGCCGCGCTCGGCGGCCGCGACGAACGCGTCGACGTCGCCGTCGAGGCAGGCCGCGAGCAGGTCGTAGACCCGCGCTCGCGTCCGGCACACCGCCGGGTCGGTCGCCGGCAGGTCGTCGCTCGGGGCGGCGGCGCTCATCGGCCCTCACCTCGCTTCGTCACCTCGACGAACGCGTCGTACTGCGCGTTGCTCCCCCCAACGAGGTCGCTCAGCCCCGTGTCGCCGAGTTCCGCGTCGAGCGGTTGCAGGTGGTTGATGGCGAACCCGGCGTCGCGGCCCTTCGCGTAGCCGGCCTCCTCGCGCATCGGTTCGTCGAACCGGTACGGCGTGGTGCCGTCCCGTCCCGGCGGCGTGCGCGTCTCCCCGTCGACGGTCTCCTCGCTCGCGCCGTCGCCGTCGCGGCCCCAGCCCCACATCGCACCGACGACGCCGGGGCGGATGCCGCCCGTGACCATCGCCACGCCCTCGACGGTGCGGCGGCCGGCGTCTATCTCGACCCGGTCGCCGTTCTCGATGCCCCGCTCCTCGGCGTCCGCGGGGTTCAGCCACAGCGGGTTCTCCGGACGGGTCTCGCGGAGCCACGGACTGTTCTGCGTCCGGTGCATCCCCTGCGTCCGGGGCTTCCAGTTGATGAGTCGGAGCGGTCGCTCAGGGTCGTCGTCGGAGACGACGCCCGCCTGCACGGTGCCGTCGTAGTGGCGCACGTCCTCGACCCGGGGCAGGGGGTCGAACCGCTCGCCGGTGTAGGCGTGCTTGCCCTTCGGGACGACTTCGCTGTAGAAGTTTGCCCGCGCGCCGAGTTTGTACCGCATGTGGTCGCCGTCGTAGGCGTTCGAGCGGTCGCCGTAGCGACCGGCGTAGTCGTAGTCGACGCCGTGTTCGGCGAACGCCTCGGCGTAGTCCTCGACGGGTTCCTCGAACCGACCGCCGCGGTTGAGGACGGTGACGACCTTGCGCCACTCCTCGTCCCCGACGGCCGCCTTCCAGCGGTCGAGGTCGAAGTGTTCGCCGAGTCCCTTCTCGTGCGCCCGCCGGAACGTCTCCAGTTCGTCGTCCGTCGCGTCGGCGACCGGGTCGCGGTCGTAGGCTATGTTCGCGACGAGTTTGAGGTAGAAGTCCTCCGCCTGATGGAGGGGCCACAGGTTCCCGTCGCGTCCGGGATGGCGTCCTCGCCGACGCCGGGCAGGTCCATCTCCTTCCAGAGGTCCACGAGCACGTCCTCGAACGGCCGGGCGTCGGGCACCACCTTCACCGTCGGCTGGCTCACCTTCTCGTCGGCGAGGCGCTTGTTCGGGTAGGTGCCGAAGTTCTCCCAGCGTTCGAGGTACGTCGGCTCCGGCAGGACGTAGTCGGCGTACTTGCTGGTCTCGCCGACGACGGTGTCGCTCGCGACCACCAGCGGGATGGCGTCGGTGTCCTTCAGCACCGGCGGTATCTCGTCGCCGCCGGCGACGGACATCACGTGGTTGTTCGAGTACGGCCGGATGAACAGCGCGTTCACGCCGTAGGGGTACTCGTCCTTCGCGCTGCCGTACAGTTCCTGCGCGGCGTACGGCGGCGCGACGGGGAACCACGGTCGCTTCGCCGGGTAGCCGTCGTCTCGTTCGAACAGCGACGTGTCCTCGTAGTTGACGCCGCCGCGGAGCAGTGGAACGCCCCACGGCGTGTGGCCGTCGGGGACGCTCCCGAGCCGATAGCGGCCGCTCATCGTGCTGTAGCCGGCGTACGGCGTGATCTGGCCACCCTTCCAGTCGTAGTTGCCGACGAGGTGCTGGAGCGTGGCGATGGCGCGCTGGTTGTGGAAGCCGTTGCTGTGCTTCGCGGGCCCGCGATACGCCATGATGGCCGCCCGCTTGCCGTGGCTGGTGAACTCGTCGGCCACCTCGGCGACGGTGTCGGGGTCGACCCCCGCCATCTCGGCGTACTCCTCGACGGTGTACTCGAACACGCGCTCCCGGTAGAGCGACCACGCGCTCCGGACGCGTTCGCCGTCGACGGAGAGGTCCACGTCGAGGACGGCAGCGTCCGCCTCGCTCGCCGGGACCGGTTCGCCCGTCTCCGCGTCCACGACGACGAACTCGTCGGCCGCGTCGGCGTCGGCATCGACCAATCCGAGGTCGGCGGCGCGCGCCTTCGGCCCGGCGTCGGCGTCAACGCGAACGAGGTGTGTGGCGTCGCTCCACGTCGGTTCGTCGTCGGTGGCGGCCGCCGCCTTCGACGGGTTCCGGAGGTAGTCGACGTCGTGCCGGTCGTGTTCGAGTATCCAGCGGGCCATCCCCATCGCGAGAGCGCCGTCCGCGCCCGGTTCGACGGGGACCCACGTGTCGGCCTTCTCGGCGGTCTTCGACAGGCGCGGGTCGACCACGTCCATCCGCATGCCGTCTTGGATGGCGTTCGTCAGCTTCGGGGCCAGCCACGTCGGCCCCTTGTTGGCCACCATCGGGTTGGTGCCCCAGACGAGCAGGTACTCGCAGTTGTCCACGTCGGCGTACTGCCGCTTCTTCTTGCCCGCGAACGACCGGACGTTGCCCATCACGCTGGAGAAGCCGCACGTCCCCGCGTGGTGGACGCTGTTTATCGAGCCGAGGCCCTGCTTCCAGAGGCGCGCGCGGACGAAGTTCCGTCTGAAGCCGCCGACGTCGACGATCTGGTTCGCCTTCGGCCCGAGGTCCGGGTGGTCGGTGTCGATGAGCGCGTCGCCCCACTTCTCGTCGAAGTCGGCCTTGGCCATCTCGCCGTCCTGAACGGCCTCCCAGTCGGCCATCACCTCGTCCTTCGGCGCGTGCGCCCACATCTCGCGGAGGCCGGGGTGGCCGAGTTCGTCGTCGCCCTCGACGATTTCGGTGACGGCCTGCTCCCACGAGACGGTCTTCCACTCGCCGGAGCCTCGCGGGCCGACGCGCTTCATCGGCTTTCGGACGCGGTAGGCGTCGAACGCCGTCTGGATGCCCGCCTGCCCCTTCAGACACATCCGGCCGCCCGACACCGACCAGCGGTCGGTGTCCACGTCGCCGGTGCCCTCCAGGTCGCCGGTGGCGACCGACTCGGGGTCGCTGTCGTAGGGGCCTGCGCGAACGGCTGGGTGGTGAGGAACGAGTACGGGTTGCCCGCGAGTTTGCGGACGAGCGAACTGTACTCGCCGGCGTCGCTGCCGTCGGCCAGCCGCACCTTGATGGGGCAGAACGTGTTGCACTGTCCGCAGGTCGTGTAGATGACGTCCTCGGCGCGGTAGTCGCCGTAGTCGTCCCCGACGTAGTGCGCTTCGTCGTCGGTCCAGAGGTCGGTCGTGTCGAGGTTCACCGACGCGTCGAACCGGCGGCGACGGCACCGATGCCGGCGGCGACTTTCACGAAGTCGCGCCGCGAGAGCGATGCGCCCGGGTCGTCTGCGTCTCTGTCTGTGTCGTCGGTTGAACTCATCTGCGGTCACCTCCGGTGTCGGCGAGACCGCCGTCCGTGGCGGTGGTCGGTCGCTCCGCACGCGATTCCTCCCGCGCGTCCAGCGGTCGGAGCGGCAGCACCTCCGCACCCAGCGAGTAGAGCAGCAGTCCGACGGCTATCATCCCCGCCGAGGTCAGCCACTCCACCGCGCTCGGGACGTACGAACCGTGCGGCAGGCCCTCCATGACGGGCAGAATCTGCGGCGGCACGACGATGTTGAACCGCACCGCGACGATGCCGACGACGACGCTCAGCCCGGCCAGCGTCAGCGGCACCGCGGAGCGCCGCCAGGCTCGCTTGCTCAGCACGACCAGCGGCAGGACCCAGCCGAGGCCGACCATGAACACCCAGAACGACCACGACATCTCGCCGAACAGGACGACGAGCCACGTCTCCACCTCGTGGGGGTGCAGGCTGTTGAGCGCGATGAGCGCGTCGATGGTCGTGAACGCCGCGTCCGCGAGGACGAACGCGGCGAGCAACTGACCGAGGCGGTCCATCAGGTCGCGGTCCAGCGTCTCGCCCGTCAGGAGCTTCGACCGCAGGACGTACAGCGCGGCGACGAGCGCCGTCCCCGACACCACCGCCGAGACGACGAAGATGACCGGGAACAGCCCGCTGTTCCAGTACGGCCGGGCCTTCGCGACGGCGAACAGTACGCCGGTACCGCCGTGGACCATGAAGATGGCAAGGGGGATGCCGACCAGGCCGGCCCGCTTCAGCCAGCGCTCGTCCGTCTCCGCCGAGGCGGCGGACGTGTCGCGCCGACCGAGGGTGAGCAGGCCGCAGAGCCTCGCCCGCCAGCCCTCGGCGTGCGCGGCCACGCGGGCGAGGTCGACGCGCATCGAGAAGTACAGCTCCGTCACGAGGACGCCGATGTAGGCGACGTAGGCGTGGACCTCCCACGACAGCGCCGACGTGAGCTGTCGCCAGATGAACGGGTGGTACATCCGGTCCATCCGGCCGAGGTCGGTCCAGACGAACAGTAGCGCCACGACCATGCTGACGATGGCCGCGAACAGGGCGTCGCGGTCTATCTTCTCTAAGCCCTCCACCTCGAAGACGTTCGCCAGCGTGCTGACGAGGAACGCCCCCGCCGAGAGGCCGACGAAGTAGATGTAGAAGGCGACCCACGCCCCCCACGGCGCGACGCTCGTGAGGTTGGTACTCGCCATCCCGAGGCTGATGCGACGCCACGTGGCCCACCCGCCCACCGCCAGCAAGACGGCCAGCAGGGCGTACCACGCGACGCGGAACCGTCCGTTCCGGAAGCCGGAGTCGTAGTCGAGTTCGGTCGTCGCCATGGTCCTATTTGAGGTAGTAGACGTTGGGGTCGGTCCCCTCGGACTCCTTGAGTTGGAACGACCGGGTGGAGTCGGCCATCTCCGACACGTCGCTGTCGGGGTCGTTCAGGTCGCCCGCGTTGCGGGCGTCGCCCACGCACGTCTCGACGCAGGCGGGTTCTTCGCCGCGGTTCAACCGGTGCATGCACATGCTGCACTTCCGGACGTTGCCGACCGGGGACTCGCCGCCCTCGCGGGGGCCGCGGTCCACGCCGTACTCCGGACTGGTCACCTCGCCGCTTCCCGTCACCTCGTCGTCGTAGTTCTCGCCGAAGTCGAAGTAGCGCGCGCCGTACGGGCAGGCGATCATGCAGTACCGACAGCCGATACAGCGGTCGTAGTCCACGTTGACGACGCCGTTGTCCATCTTGTACGTCGCCGACACCGGGCACACCTGCACGCACGGCGGGTTCTCACACTGCATGCACGGGCGCGGGACGTTCGTCCGCGTGACGTTCGGGAACTCGCCGTGTTCCTCCTCCATCACGACGTTGTAGGAGACGCCCGGCGGCGTCCGGTTCTCGGCCTTGCACGCGACCGTACAGGAGTCGCAGCCGACGCACTTCTGCAGGTCGATGACCATGCCCCACTTCTCGTCGCCGTCCGGGCCGTCCTCGCTCTCGACGGACGCCGCGACGGAGTCCATCGACCCGACGGCACAGCCCAGTCCCTCGGCCGTCTCCCGGGAGACGGTCTGGCCGTCGCCGTCGATGGCCGGGTTCGGCGTCTCGCGGTAGTCGTCCCCGAACTCGGCTTCCGCGGCCCGGTCGTACTTCTCCCAGTAGTCGTCGCCCGAGAGTTCCCCGCGGGCGACGCGTTTCGCGTCCTCGGCCATCGCGACGCCGAGGTCGGTGCTGTACTCGGTCTTCGCGAGTTCCGCCTCGGGGTCGGCCGCCTCCGCGTCGACCATCCGGTCGAGCGTGGCCGTGTCCGGCACCGAGGGCGTGCGGGTCGGTTCGGCCGACTCGTCGACTCCGCTCATCGGCCGCCACCTCCCGTCGGGCGTTCGCGCCGCGTCTGGTTCGAGTTCATCACGTGTAGACGGAGACGCCCCAGGGGGCTGAGCGTACTACCGATACTGTTGGGTGCGTCGAGACGGGGCGAGACCCCCCACCTTCGGGTACCCATACTGTTTGGGCCGGGGGTGACCCGAATCAGCGGGAACGACCTCCCCGAGAGAGCGTATCGGGCGTTCGAGCGGCGAGACGGGGTCAGAAACCCGATTCCAACGGCGTGAAAATCCCGTATCGGGTTTTAGCCGGTGGCGTCGCGACGCTACGGTATGCAGCGCACTCGCTCGACGCCGACGGGGAGGTGGACGCGATGGCCGTGAACCCGCTGCTGGCGGCCTCGATCGCACTCCGTCTCGGCGGCGTCGGCTACTCGCTCGCGCTCCTCTCTCGGAGCCGTGACCGCCGGTTCGCGTTCCTCACGTGCATGCTCGCTCTGATGGCGGCGCGGCAGGTCTGGACCGCGATGGCGACGACGGCCACCGGACTCGCGGAACTGCCGGGACTCCTGGTCAGCGTCCTCGCCGTCGCGACGGTCCACTACCTCTCGCGGTACGTCTCCGAGGAGGACCGCATCAAGGCGCGACTCCGAGAGACCAACGAGGAGCTTCGGAGCTTCCGGAAGGCGGTCGAACACGCCGGCCACGCCATCTTCCTCACCGACACCGACGGCACCATCGAGTACGCCAACCCCGCCGTCGAGACGGTGACCGGCTACGCCCCCGAGGGCGTCGTCGGCGAGGACCCCAGCCTCTGGAAGTCGGGCGAACACGACGACGACTTCTACGAGGACCTCTGGGCGACGATAACCGACGGGGAGGTCTGGGACGGCGAGATAATCAACGAGCGACGCGACGGGGAGTTCTGCTGGGTGGACATGACCGTCGCCCCCATCACCGACGACGCGGGCGAGGTGGACCGGTTCGTCGCCGTCGACACCGACGTGACCGAACGCAAGGAACGCGAACTCCGCATCCGCGAGCAGAAAGAGCGACTCGAACACCTCAACGACACGAACGAGGTGCTCCGGGAGGTCAACCGCCGCCTCGTTCAGGCGGACGACCGAGACGACGTCGAGCGCGCGGCCTGCGAGCAGTTCGCCGCGACCGACCCCTACGACGCCGCGTGGGTCGCGACCCGGAACATGGTCAACGACGCCGTCCGGGAGCGCACGCACGCCGGAATCGACGCCGAGAGCCTCGACGCCGTCGTCGCGGCCCTGAACGACGGCGACGCGGAGACGCCCGTGGACCGAGCGCTGACCGAGGGCGTGACCGCCGTCGCTCGAACGGACGACGGCGACGACGGGTTCGCCCCGGCGGGGTCGGCGGCGACGCTCGCCATCCCGCTCACCTATCGGGACGTCTCCTACGGCGCGCTCGTCGTCCACGCGGCCGACGCCGACGCCCTCGACGCCGTCGACCCGTCCGTCCTCGACGAACTCGGCGAGACCATCGGCTACGCCGTCGACGCGGCCGAGAGCAAGCAGTCGCTGGTCGCCGACCGGGTGACCGAACTCACGTTCAGACTCCCGTCCGACGCCGGTCCGCTGTTCGAACTCGCGGCCGGCCTCGACTGCGAACTCGAACTCGACCGGCTCTCGGTCGCCGCCGACGGCGCTCCCGTCGAGTACGTCACCGTCCGGGGCGCGGACGCAGACGCCGTCTGCGACGCCGCCGCCGCGGACCCGCGGTTCGAGTCCGCGCAGGTCCTGTCGGACGGCGACGAGGCCGCAGTCGTCCGATTCGCCGTCTCCGACGCGTCGGTCGTGACCACGCTTGCCGACCGCAACTGCGTGGTCGACTCGCTCTCGGCGGACGCCGGCGGCGGCCGCGTCACCGCCGAGATGCCGCAGAGCGCGTCTGTCGGCAGCGTCGTCGAGGCGGTGCGCGCCCGCCACCCCGACGCCGACCTGATCGCACAGCGCGAACGCGAGCGCTCGACCGAGACCCGCGGCGAGTTCCGCGCCGCCCTCGAGGACCGACTCACGGAGCGACAACTGGAAGCGCTCCAGACGGCCCACTTCGCGGGCTACTTCGACTGGCCGCGCGAGACCAGCGGCGAGGACGCCGCGGCCCTGATGGACATCTCCCAGTCGACGTTCCTGCAGCACCTCCGGGCCGCGGAGCGGAAACTCGGCGAACGGCTGTTCGACGAGGAGAGCGACGCGGGGACCCGTGCGACGGCCGGCCGCCTCGCGGCGAAACGCTGACAGATGCGCGGGACCGAGCCGTAGTCGAACGCCGTCGCACGTCGGCGGGCCGTCATCAACGCTTAACTCGGGGCCGCGTGAGACACTACCAATATCAGATAAGATGAACGAGACAGGCGAGACGATCCGCGTCCTCCACGTGGACGACGAACCGAACTTCGCGGACCTGGCAGCGACCTTCCTCGAACGCGAGAACGACCGGTTCAGCGTCGAGGCGGTGACCAGCGCGACCGAGGGGTTGGACCGACTCGGGGCCGAGGCGTTCGACTGCGTCGTCTCGGACTACGAGATGCCGGGTCAGAACGGCATCGAACTCCTCGAAGCGGTTCGAGAGGAGTACAGCGACCTCCCCTTCATCCTCTACACGGGGAAGGGAAGCGAGGAAGTCGCCAGCGAGGCCATCTCCGCGGGCGTCACCGACTACCTGCAGAAGGAGGGCGGCACCGGGCAGTACGCCGTCCTCGCGAACCGCATCGAGAACGCCGTCGAGCAGTACCGCTCCCGGTCCGCGCTCGAAGCCAGCCAGCGCCGTCTCTCGCTGTTCATCGAACAGTCCCCGCTCGGCGTCATCGAGTACGACGAGCACTTCGAAATCGTCCGCCTGAATCCCAAGGCAGAGGAGATTCTGGGTTACTCCGAGGAGGAGTTGCGGGGTCACTCCTGGGAGGAGATAGTGGCCGAAGAGAGCTACGAGAACGTCGACACGGTGACCGATGAACTGGCGGCTGCCAGCGGCGGGTACCACAGCGTCGACGAGAACGTCCGGAAGGACGGCGAACGGATAATCTGCGAGTACCACAACCGCGTCGTCACCGACGAGGACGGCGCAGTCGTCGCCGTCTTCTCGCTGTTTCAGGACATCACCGAGCGCGAACGGCGCGAGAAACGGCTCCGAGAGACCACCGCCCGCCTCAAGGCCCTGTTCGAGGAGTCGCCCGACATGATAAACATCCACGACACCGAGGGGAACATCACCGACCCGAATCCCCACCTGTGCGCGGAGACGGGCTACGACGAGTCGGAACTCGCCGGGATGAAAGTCTGGGACCTCGATCAGACCATCGACCCCGAGGAGGCGCACTCGCTGTGGGAGGAGATGGAACGCGGCGAGCGCCGGAAGTTGGAAGGTGTCTACCGGCGGAAGGACGGGTCGACGTTCCCCGTCGAGGTACACGTCAGACGGCTCGACCTGTCCGGTTCCGTCCGGTTCGTGGTCATCAGCCGAGACATCTCCGAACGGAAGCGGCGCGAGTCGGACCTCGAACGGACGAACGCGTTGCTGTCGACGCTCGTCGAGACCCTCCCCGTCGGCGTCATCGCGGAGGACGCCTCCCGACGCGTCCTCGCGGCCAACCAGCGCCTGTTCGAGTTGTTCGAGATGGACCGCTCGCCGGACGAGGTTCTCGGCGAGGACTGCGCGCGGGTCGCGGGAGACGTGAGCGACCTGTTCGCGGACTCCCCTCGGTTCGTCGAGCGAATCGACGAGGTGATCGCGAGGAGCGAACCGGTCCACGACGAGGAGTTGACGCTCGCGGACGGGCGGACGTACGCCCGGAGCTACGAGCCCATCGAACTCGCCGACGGGACGGGCCACCTGTGGACGTACCGGGACGTCTCCGACCAGAAGGAGCGGGAGGAACAACTACAGCGACAGAACGAGCGGCTGAACGAGTTCGCGAGCGTGGTCTCACACGACCTCCGGAATCCGCTCAACGTGGTGCAGGGCCGCGTCGAACTGGCGCGCGAGGAGTGTGACACGGAGCACCTCGACCCGGCCGCGAACGCGCTGGACCGGAGTCTCACCCTCATCGACGACCTGCTGACGCTCGCCCGCGAGGGCGACGCCGTCGGCGACCTGTCGTCGGTGGACCTCGCGGAACTCGCCGACCGCTGCTGGCAGAACGTCGACACGGCAGGCGCGACGCTCTCGGTCGAAGCGGCGCGGACGGTTCGCGCCGACCGGAGCCGCCTCCAGCAGTTGGTGGAGAACCTCGTCCGGAACGCGGTGGAACACGGCGGCGACGACGTGACCGTCACCGTCGGCGACCTCGCCGACGGGTTCTACGTCGAGGACGACGGGGCGGGAATCCCGCCCGAGGACCGCGGCTCGGTGTTCGACGCCGGCTTCTCCACCTCCAGAGAGGGGACGGGCTTCGGACTGAGCATCGTTCAACAGGTCGCCGAGGCGCACGGGTGGCGCATCGCCGTGACCGAGAGCGCCGAGGGGGGCGCGCGGTTCGAGATCACCGGCGTCTCCGGGACACGGTGAGGTTCGGCCGCCCCCGAAAGCGCGCAGCGAGTTCGCCCGTCGAGAGCGCCGTTCTGGCGCGAATCAAAAGTACCATGCGACCACGCGACGCAGAGACCCGTATCAGGTGGACTACGTGACCGAGAAACGCGAATACACGGACGACTACCCCGACAAGACGCTGTACATCCCGGGTCCGACGGAGGTGCGCGAGGACGTCGTCGAGGAGATGTGCCAACCGATGTTCGGGCACCGGATGGACCGGATGACGGACCTCTACACGACCATCGTCGAGGACACCAAGGAGTTCCTCGGCACCGACAACGACGTCGTCGTCCTGACGGCGTCGGGAACGGAGTTCTGGGAGGCGTCGACGCTCAACCTCGTCGACGAGAACATCCTCGTGGCCACCTGCGGGAGCTTCAGCGAGCGACACGCCAACGTGGCCGAGCGGTTGGGCAAGAACGTCGACCGGTTGGAGTACGACTGGGGGCAGGCCGTCAAGCCCGAGGACGTGCGCGACGCCCTCGAACGGAGCGACGGTGAGTACGACGTCGTCGCCTGCGTGATGAACGAGAGTTCCACCGGCGTCCGGAACCCCATAGAGGAGATCGGCGACGTCGTCGCCGAGTACCCCGACACCTACTTCGTCGTCGACGCGGTGTCGTCGCTCGGCGGCGACTACGTCGACATCGACGAACACGGCATCGACGTCATCTTCGCGTCGACGCAGAAGGCGTTCGCGATGCCGCCGGGTCTCGCCGTCTGCGTCGTCAGCGACGACGCCTACGACCGCGAACTGGAGAAAGAGTCCGCGTCGTGGTACGGCGGCTTCCAGCGCTCGCTCGACTACTACGACCGGAAGGGCCAGACGCACTCCACGCCGGCCATCCCCATCATGCTCGCCTACCGCAAGCAGATGAAGCACATGCTGGAGGAGGGCCACGAGGGGCGCGACCGGCGGCACCGCGAGATGGCCGAGTACACCCGCGAGTGGGCCCGCGAACACTTCGCCATGTTCCCCGAGGAGGGGTACGAGTCCCAGACGGTGGCCTGCATCGAGAACACGCAGGGCATCGACGTCGCAGCGACCATCGAAGAGGTCTCCGAGCGGTACGACATGGCGTTCTCGAACGGCTACGGGTCGACGCTCGGCGAGAAGACGTTCCGCATCGGTCACATGGGCGAACACGACGTCGAGTCGATACGGCGGCTGACCGACGCCATCGAAGACGTCGCCGGACTGTAACACCGCCCCCGCGACCACGTCGCTATATCTCTCCGGCCCCCCTACCACCCCGCATGGCAGGGGACGCCGACGCGGGCGGGGACCTCCGCCGGCGGTTCACCGGACTCGTCGTCGAGAGCCTCGCCGTCGAGCAGGACTACGCGAGCGCCACCGTCGACTGTCGGCGCTGTCCCGAGACGACGCTTCGGTCGGGCGACCGGGTGACCGTGGGGCTGTCGTGTTACGAGGACCACAGCTGGGAGATAACCGGCGTCTACTGCGCCGCCCACGGCGTCGAGTCCGTCGAGGCGGCGATGGCGGTTCGCGCCGAGCGACAGGCGGTGGTCGCCGCCGTGCTGGAGGCCTCGGGCTACCACCCGCCGAGCGGTGACTACCGCCCCGACGCGCTGACGCTGGGCGCGGTCGAACTCCTCGACTTCAGTCCGACCGCGGCGGGGTACTGAGTCCGGCGGCGTCGGCGACGGGTGCCTTCCGGTCGGCCGGATACTGACCCCCCGCGCCGCGTCGCCGGGCGACCGACGACCGGGCGGTCCCCTCACTCCCCCGACAGTTATTAGCGGCTCTCCGACAACCGTGTTGACATGGAACAGAAACGAACTCCGGTCGCGCGGCTGATGACGTCCGGCGTCCACACCGTCACGGCCGACGAGACGGTGGCGGACGCCGCAACGAGGCTGCTGGAGCAGGGCGTCGGCTCGCTCGTCGTCGTCGACGGGGACGACCAACCGGTCGGGATGTTCACGACCACCGACCTGGCCGAGTTCGCCGCCGACACCGCGGCGGGCGACGACGTGACAGTCTCGAAGTACATGACCGACCGGGTCGTCACCATCAGCGTTCGCGACTCGCTGTCGGACGCCGCCGCCCGGATGCTCGGCAACGGCATCCACCACCTCCCGGTCACCGACGACGACGGCGTCGTCGGCATGCTGTCGACGATGGACCTCACCGCCCACTTCTCGTACACGGGCGGGAGCGACATGGTCTGAGTCCGGCGCGTGGGGGTCGGTCGCCGCCGGCCGTCCACCGACCGGCGTCCCCTCGTTCGCCCGGACCGGACGAATGATAGTGCCGGGCCTCGAACGAAGGACGACGTGATACTGGTACTGGACAACGCGGTCGAAGGCGGGTACATGGCCGGCGAAGTCGCCCGTCTGTTGCCCGGAGCGGACGTGGAGACGTACAACTATCCGAACGGCGAGGCCGACCCGTCGTTCGAGGGCGTCGACGGCGTGGTCGTCGGCGGGAGCGGGGCCGGCGTCTACGACGAACCCGACCAGCCGTGGATAACGCGGCAGAAGGCGTACGTCGAGCGCGCTCTCGACGAGGGGGTTCCCCTGCTCGGAATCTGCTTCGGCCACCAGTTAGTGAACGAGGTTCTCGGGGGGACCGTCGTCGACAGCGGGGAGTCCCGCGGCCGCCTCGTCGAGGCGTCGCTGGCGGACGTCCCCCTGTTCGAGGACGTCGAGCCCCTCGTTCCGGTCCTCCACTCCGACGTCGTCACCGAACCGGGCGAGGGGATGGACGTCGTGGGGACCGCCGACTACAACGAGTACTTCGCGACGCAGCACCGCGAGCGTCCCGTCTGGACCGTCCAGTACCACCCCGAGTTCACGCCCGAAATCCGCCCGGAGTACGACGACTACTGGACGGAGACCGAGCACTCGTTCGCCGACTCCACGGCGACGCGGACGCTGGAGAACTTCGCGCGGTTCTGTCGACGACCGGCGACGGCGAGCGACTGAGTCGAGCGACGGCCGAGGGGACCGGCCAGCGGAATCAGACGACTTATCTGGGGTCTCACGAACACACGCGGACGCGACAGTGGCGACCGAGACACCCGAGGACGGAATCCCAGACGACGAACGCGAGGCGTTGCTGACTATCGGTCACGGCGCGGTCGTCGCCTCCGGCGGCCAGTCCCTCCAACGGGCGGTGACGACGGCGACCGAGTACGTGCTCGCGCAGGGGTTCGGGCCGGTCGTCTACGGCGTCTACGCGTTCGCGTGGCGAATCACGCAACTGCTGTTTCGGCTCGTGAACTTCGGGTCGGTCCAGACGCTCCAGCGGTACCTCTCGGCCGACGGCGAGGATTCGGACCGGCGAGGGCGGGTGGTCGGACTGGCGTATCTGACGACGCTCGTCGTCGGCGTCGGACTCGCCGGCGGGTTGATTCTCGGTAGCGGGTGGCTCAACGACGCGACGGTCTCGCATCCGGACTTCCCGCCGACGGTCGGGCTGTTCGCGGTGCTGGTGGTCCTCGTCGGGGTGGTCAGGGTTCACGCCGGCGTCCTCAGGGCGGTGCGGTCGGCCCGCGGCGAGGTGCTGTTCAACCGCGTCCTCCGCCCGGCCGTCAGACTGGCGGGCGCGCGGGCGCGGTGGTCGTCGGCTACTCGGTCGTCGGCGTCGCCGGCGCGTTCGTCGTCGGGATGGCCGCCCTCGCGCTCGCGGGGTTCCCGATAGTCGTCTCGACGACCGGCATCCGACCCGCGCTTGGCGGCCTGCGTGCGGAGGCGCGGCGGTTCTACAACCACTCGGGACCCATCGCGCTGAGCAGCCTCGGCAAGGTGTTCCAGAACCGCGTGGACGTGATGCTGGTGGGGTTCCTGCTGACCGCGAGCGCGGCGGGCGTCTACAACGTCGTGCTCGTCCTGGTGTCGCTGGCGTGGATTCCGCTCCTCTCGTTCAACATGCTCCTGCCGCCGGTCGCGTCGCGGCTGTACGCCGACGACGAGATGGAGACGCTCGACGCGGTGTACACGGCGGTGACGCGCCTCATCGTCACCTGCGTCGTCCCGATTCTCGCCGTGCTGGTCGTCTACGGGCGGGCGGTTCTGGCCGCGTTCGGCCCGAACTTCACGGCCGGGTACGTGCCGCTCGTGGTCTACCTCGGCGGCGTGCTGGTCGGGAGCGCCGTCGGTGCGACGGGCTGGCTGCTGATGATGACCGACCACCAGTACGCCCGGATGGCGCTGGACTGGCTGTTGGCCGTGCTGAACACGCTTCTCACGTTCGCGTTCGTCGAGGCGTTCGGCCTGCCGGGGGCGGCGCTCGGCACGGCCGTCGCCATCGCCGTCCAGAACGGCGTTCAGGTCGTCCTCCTGCGGCGCTTCGAGGGGCTGTGGCCGTTCGACGCGACGTTCCTCAAACCGCTCGGCGCCGGCGTCGCGGCGGGAGCGGTGATGCTCCTCCTCCGCGAGACGCTGCCCGGACACGCCGGCGTCGCCGTCGGACTCCTGCTGGGCGCCGCGACGTACGTCGGTACTCTCGTGTCGCTCGGCGTCAACGACCGCGACCGCCTCGTGGTGGGGACGCTGGCCGCCCGGTATCGGCGGGCGATAACCGCGACCGTCCGCGCCCGTCGCTCCCGGCGGTCCCGCGGGGACTAAGCGCCGACGCCGGCCGCGCTTACGCGTCTCCCTCGGCGGCCGCGGTGACGTAGACGCCCGGCATCGGCGTCTCCTCGACGGCCAGCGTGACTTCCTCGCCCTCCTCGACGCGTTGGTCGGTCACGACGTCACCGCCTCGATGGGGTTGCGACGGAGGAACGCCCAGATGAGGTCCAGTATCGAGGGGTGACCGCCGCGCCGGAGCACGAGCACGTACCGGGACTCGGCCAACTCTCGGAGCCCCGGCTCCAAGTCCTGGTCGTCCAGTTCGTCCGGGGGGACGACGTGCAGCACGTCACCTCGAATCGTCTCGCTCACACTGCCGAGACGAGGGCCGAAAGGATGAATGGTGCGCTCTCGGGCGAGACCCGGGTGCCCGACGACCGGAGTTCCGTATCGCACCGCTCGACGCGGACAGATGCGGCACTTCGAGAGGCGCTAACCCTCGGTCTGTCGGAACTCCGGTCGATACGTGACGACCCCGTCGACGCCGTCTAACGCCCCCTCGTGTAACGGGTCGACCATGAACTCGTCGTCGACACCGTACTCGTTACCGAGGCCGTACTCGCTCGCCCGTTCGAAGCCGAAGCGAGAGTAGTACCCGGGCGCGCCCAGCACGACGACCGCGTCGACGCCGGCCTCGCGGCACCGCTCTAACCCGTGCCGAATCAGCGCCGAGCCGACTCCCGCGTCTTGGTTCTCCGGGCGGACGCCGACCGGTGCCAGCCCGACCAGTTCGACGTGGGCTCCGCCGTCGTCCACGGTCGCGGCGAACAGGACGTGGCCCACGATTCGGTCGTCCACGACCGCAACGAGGGAGACCACGTCCTCGCCGGCGTCGTGTAACTGCCGCACGACGCGTGCCTCTTCGGTCCGGCCGCCGAAGGCGCGTCGATGCACCTCGAAGACGGCGTCAGCGTCGCTCTCGGCGAACGGTCGTATCTCCATGGTTCTCTGACGGGAGAGAGCCGACGGTACGACAAGACTCGGTCGGTCGTGTGCGGCCTCCCGTCGTCCCGATTCCCGACGCCGCCGTCGGTCCACGGGTTCGGGTCGGTGAGAGAATCTCTCTCACCGGGTGAGACTCTCTCAGTAGGTAACTACAACCCGTTTCCCGGGCTCTGTACGGTCGACGAGTCGGGCGAACCTGGACCACTCGGCGACGGTCCGACGCCCGTCCCTCGTCGGAGGTACTGATGTCCAATCCCACTCCCGAAACAGACAGCCGAAACGACTCCGAACACTACCACGTCCTCGGTGCGACCCTGTCGATTACGGCCGACGCCGAGACGACGGACGGCGAGTACCTGGTGCTCGATATGCTGGTGCCTCCGATGTTCGAGAACGGGCTTCACACGCACGAACAGAGCGAGGTGTTCCACGTCATCGAGGGCGAGGCGCGACTGCACGTCGACGGACGAGACCAGACCCTCGGCCCGGGCACGTCCGGCTACGTTCCGGGCGGCGAGATACACGGGTTCGCCAACGAGGGGGAGGACGTGTGCCGCGTCATCGCGGTCATGACGCCCGGCGGCGCGGAGGGGTTCTTTAGAGCGGTCGGTCAGCCCACCGCGGACCGGTCGCTCCCCGAGCCCGTCGAACCGACCGAGGAGATGCTCCAGTCGGTGTTCGCGACCGGTGAGCAGTACGGCTTCGAGTTCTTGGGTCCGCTCCCAGAGCGGGCCGTGTAGCCTCACGCGAAGGGTGCGGTCACGTACCGCCGTCTGCAGCCACCGCTCGCGTCCCGATTGATTCCGGAGTGACCTGCGTCGCTTCGTCGAGATACGCATCGACCGCATCCTCGGCCCACGTCCGGACGACGTCGTCGTCGGTCACGAGTAGCCCTCGGGGACTCCCGCCCGAATCGACGGCCCCGATGATCACCGTCTCGTCGGCGAGAATCAAGATGAGAGGCACCGGGGCGGGGGCAACGGCGATGTGCGAACCGTGGGCCAGTAGGTCCCGGAGGTGAGTAGCCCCCGCAGGGTCGGCGAGAAGGGATTCGAAGAGTGTGGGGTCCAAAACCCCCTCGAAGGACTGGTGCTCTTCGATGAAGCACCGTCTGGCGGCCGGGTCCCCCTCCGGCAGGAACGTGTACGTGACCATGCGGATGCGGTCGGCACCGTGGATTCGTCGCAGCATCCGTCTGTTCGGTGCGAACGGGTCGTTGGGGTGCGGCAAGGCCACTTCCGCGTCTCGTAGCCGGGCGAAGTCGAAGTCGAACGCCGACACCGGAAGCCATCGGACGATTTTGCTCAGCGCGGAGACGTTGTCCATCACCTCGAACGTCCGTGCGAACTCCGCGGCCGCGAGTTCGCCGACCGGCGTGAGCGCGAACGCTCCGTCGCGTTTCACCACCAGTCCGTCCACTTCGAGCGCCCGTATCTGCCGGTGAATCGTCGGCCGTGACACGCCCACCCGTTCCTGGAGGTCCCGCCGGTCCAGTGGTCCCTCGCGGAGCGCATCCAGAACCGACGACCGCCGAGTGAGCCCGACGAACTCATCAATCTCCATATGGTTGTGAATAGGTGCCAAACAGCATGAATGTGGCAGTAACTCCGGGTGCGGAGGCGGACATCTCTGTCGACAGAGAGGAATGTCGCCCGAGACACTAACGGCCGGCGTCATCCCGAGGCGGCGTGCCGCGTCGGCCGGGAAACCCTCGTGTCAGGCGGTCCGTCTTTTCGGCGCGGACGTCCGTACTGTCGCACACCTGGGTTCTCCGCCTGTTCATCGCTCCCGTAGTGGGACAACTCGGGCGGGGACTAGTGGTGTGCGGTCGAGGATAGACGGCCGACGATAAAGGGGGTTCCGACTCGGCACCGTCCGCGGCGGACGGCCGGTCAGACCGTGTACTCGTCCGCGAACAACTGGACGTACCGGTCGCCGCGGAACTTGTACTTCGCCTTCTTGAACCGCGTCGCCAGTCGGCCCACAGACAGGCCCGCCCGGACGGTACCGACGTCGAGATTGAACAGTTTGTCCGACGAACTCGCCTCCATCATCTTCCGCGCGGCGGCGAACGACCGGTCCCAGTCGTCGGGGCCGTAGTCGCGGACGATGTCCGCGAACGCGACGTTGCGGCGCACCTCGTCGCCGATGGCCTCCTTCCAGCGGTCGTTGTACGCCGAGAGGTCGCCCGCGCCCGCCAGTTCGCCCGCGATGGCGCCCGTGCGGACGGCGGTGTGGTCGCCGCCCTCGTGGAACGCCGAGGTTGCGCCCATCGCGCCGCCGACCACGGCGATGCCCGCCGCAGTCGGCGAGTCGATGGGACGGGTCGAGGAGATGGCGTACGTCTCCGTCCCCTTCGACTTCCCGCGGTCCTCGACGACGGGGAAGTCCGTCTCGACGTCGTACTCGTCGCCGTACTCCTGTTCGAGCAAGCGCCGGACGTACTCTCTGCCCTGCGGGATTCGCTCGTCGGAGTCGCGGAGGAGTTTGTACTTCTCGCGGGCCTCCACCGCGGAGAGGTCCATCCCGATGGGCATCGTCAGGCCGATGCGGGCCACGTTGTCGTCGTTCGGGAATATCCACGGGTAGGCCGTGTGGCCGGGCATGTACCCCCACCAGAACTTGATGGCGCCCTCCACCTCCCGGGCGACGTCCTCGGGGAGGCGACGGTGTTCCTGGTAGGCGATGTGGTTCACCTTCGTCGTCGCCAGTCGGTCCGTCACGTCGAACGAGAGGAACCGGTCGAGCACCTTGTTCGTAATCTGTCGCTGGGGGCCGTCGGCGAGGACGACGAAGTCGGCGGCGACGTCCTCCCCGTTCGCGAGGCGGACGGTGTGTCGCGGCGACCCCTCGATGTCCGTCACCACGTCGCGAACGGAGGCCTTCACGCGGTACTCCGCGCCAGCGGACTCCGCGCGGTCGCGGAGGAAGTCGTCGAACCGCGCGCGGTGCATGCAGAACCCGAAGTGGTCGTAGGAGGTGTCGAACCCGGTCTTGCGGAGGACCAGCGACTCGTTCGGGCCGATGAACTCCGCGCGGTCCAGCGTCGAGACGACCACGTCGTCCGGCATCTCGTCGGGGTGGATGCCCATGATGTCCACCCAGTAGTCGAGAATCCCCGCGGCGTCCGTCGAGTCGGGGCCGAGGCGGTCGGGGCGGTCCGCCCGCGGAACCCCCTTCTCCAACACCACTGCCGACGCGCCCGACTCCGCGGCGGCGTGTGCGGCGGCCGACCCGGCGGGGCCGCCGCCGACGACTGCAACGTCGAATCGCTCCATATCGCTACTCGTTCGCCGGTTCGCTATTAAACCCCCTGAACTGGCATCGGGGCCGGACTGTCACGGCCCCGTGGCCGAGGCGTCGTCGGGGTCGGATTCGTCGTCGGGCGCGGACGCGTCGCCCGCGACGAACTCGGCGTTGCCGACCCCCTCGGCCGCGCCGGGTCCGCCGTCGCCCACCGTGTCGGGTACCGTGAGTACGCCGTCGAAGACGAACCGCGCGCCGGCGTCGGCGTCGGCGATGGACACCGTCCACCCGTGCGACTCGGCCATCGTCCTGACGACGGAGAGTCCCAGCCCGTTCCCGCGGCGAGAGGTCGTGTAGCCGTACTCGAACACCACGTCGCGTTCCTTGCTCGGGATGCCGGGGCCGTCGTCGGCGACGCGAAACCCGCCGTCGGCCACCGCCACCTCGACGGTCACCCCCCGACCGGCGTGGAGGACGCTGTTACCGAACAGGTTCTCGAAGATGCTGAGGAGACGAGACCGGTCGGCGACCACGTCCCCGTCGCGAGCGACCGTGAGCGTCGCGTCGTCGGTCCGGACGGTGGCCCACGCCGCCTCGGCCACCTCGCCGAACCGGAGTCGCTCGGTCTCCTCGACCGACTTGCCCTTCCGCGCGAGCATCTGGAGGTCCTCGACTATCTCCTGCATCCGAGCGTGGGCGTCGTGACCGCCCGAAATCGCTCCCTGACGGTCTCGCTGTCGGCCGCACCGCGCGCCTCGGCGGCGGCGACGTCGTCGGCGAGGAGTTCGAGGTAGCCCTGCGCGACGTTCAGGGGGTTCCGCAGGTCGTGCGTCACCGTCTGTGCGAACTGGTCGAGTTGCTCGTTCTGGCGCTCCAGTTCGCGCCGGTAGGTGACGAGGTCGGTCACGTCGGTGAAGACGACGGTGGACCCGACGCCGGACCGCGGCGAGAGCGGCGTCCGCTGGACGGAGTAGTGGCGGCGTTCGTCCGCGACCCGAACCGTGACCTCCCGGGGGCGTCCGTCTTCCAGCGCCGAGAGAGGGGCTACCGCGGCGAGGGCCGGACAGGCGCGTTCGTAGCGTTCCCCCACAGCGCCGGCGGCCCCGAGTCGCTCGCAGAGCGCCTCCGCCTCGGCGTTGTGGTCGAGCACTCGACCGCGTTCGTCCACGACGACGACCGGGTCGGTGAACTGCTCGAACAGGACGTCGCGGGCGACCGGGTCGATGCTGAGGAAGCCGTCGCCGAACACGGCGGCAGCCGCGCCGGTCGTGAAGATGCCCACGCCGAGGGCGGTGTGGTCGACGTCGGGACGGGCACGTAGCCCGCCGCCGCCGCGGCCCGCGGGAGCGTCGCGGCGGCGGCGGTGGCGACGAGGAGGAGGACGCCCGTCCCGGAGCGGTGTCTGGACCGGAGGAACACCGACCCGACTCGGCCGATGCCGGCGAGGATGCAGGCCGCGGAGAACAGCGTCCCCGCGACGGCGAACGGACCGCCCCGGCTCACGGCGTGCGCGAACGGCGCGTCCGTCGTCACCGACGGCGTCACCGCGGTGAGGACGAACCCGACCAGACCGAGGTAGCCGACGACGGCGACGACGAACCACGGGTCCCGGCGCACGTCGCGCCGACCGCCGTAGACCGAGGCGAATCGGAACCAGACGACGACGGCGGTCAGAGAGAGGACCGTGCGGGCGACGGCCGCGACGGAGACGACGGCGGCGTCGGCCGAGACCACTTCGACGGCCGAAGCGAGGACCCACGCCACGTCCACACCCATCAGCGCGGCGAACGTCTTCGACCCTGTCACGTCGGCCCGCCGGAGGACCCACAGCCCGATGGCGGCGGCCACGGTCCCCGAGAGTACGTGTGCGAGCGCGTACGACGTCGGTACTGAGAGCGTTGGCACGGCGCGTCACGGCTACCTCACCGTGCCACCGCTTAACGGATTTGTTCGGCGCGAAGACACGTTCTCGGCCGGTGACGTGACTCGCCACCGAAGCAGGAGGACATTTGTGTGCGGTTCCGAAACGGTGACACAGATGAGCGCAGACGAGTCGCCGGACGTCGTGGTGCTTCGCCAGAAGATACACGGACTGCCGTCCGAGGGGTACGCGGAGACGCTCCGAGAACGGCTTCCCGACCGGAAGAACGTCGTCCGCGCACGGACACCCGTGGAGGAACGAGAACTGCTGCGGGAGGCGCCCGTCGCCACCGGGTTCTCCATCCCGGAACACGTCCTCGCGGACGCGGAGAACCTCGAACTGTTCGCCTGCGTGTTCGCCGGCACGGGTCACCTCTCGATGGAGGCGTTCGAGGAGCAGGGCGTCGCCGTCACGAACGCCGCGGGCGTCCACGGACCGAACATCGCCGAACAGGTCGTCGGGAGTCTCATCGCGTTCGCCCGCCGGTTCCACGTCGCGTGGCGACAGAAGGAGCGCAACGAGTGGCGGTCGTATCAGACGACCGAACTGCAGGGGTCGACGGTGACCGTCGTCGGACTGGGCGCTCTCGGAGAGGCCATCGTGGACCGCCTCGACGCCTTTGGGGTGGAGACCGTCGGCGTCCGCTACACGCCCGAGAAGGGCGGGCCGACGGACGAGGTGGTCGGCTTCGACGACGAACAGGGCTTCCACGACGCCCTCGCGCGGTCGGAGTACGTCGTCGTCGCCTGCCCCCTGACGGAGACGACGCGGGGCCTCCTCGACGCGAACGCGTTCAAGACGATGGACCCCGACACCGTCCTCGTCAACGTCGGCCGCGGCCCCGTCGTCGACACCGAGGCACTCCTCGACGCCCTGCGCGGGAACGCCATCCGCGGCGCCGCCCTCGACGTGACCGACCCGAACCGCTCCCCGGAGGACCACGGAACTGTGGGGCTTCGACAACGCCTCAGTCACGGCCC
>NZ_WPCD01000148.1:0-9290 GCF_009741955.1 Halogeometricum sp. CBA1124
GGCCGGCGGCGACGGCGTACCAGCGCGCGGTCCGGGAGGAACTCGACGACTTCTGCGACGCCCGCGGCGTCCCCGTGGACATCCACAACGTCTACGACGTGATGGGCGTCACCACCACCATCGCGGCGACCCACGGCGACGACCAGGTGTTCGTCAACATCTCCACGGGGACGAACGTCGCCGCCGTCGGCGCGGCCATCGCCTGCATGACCACCGCCGCCCTCCCCTACAGCGTCGAACCCGAGTCGTACGCGCACGACGTGGACGACGGCCCCCGTTCCAGCGGCGTCGCCAGCATCGACCGCGTCCCCGACTACCCCATCGAGGCGCCGACCCGCGAACAGGTCCACATCATGGGATACATCTACGAACAGACGGTCGAGAACCCCTACAGCCTCAACAAGCGGAGCCTCATCCAGCGCGCGAACGACTACGGCCTGCCGTTCCTCGCCAACTACTCGACCGAGAGCAGACAGTCGGAGTACCGCCGCCTCGACGCGGCCATCGTCGACCCACTCGTCGAGAAGGGCTACCTCCGCCTCGAACCCGCGGGCAAGCAGAAGAACGTCGCGCTGACCGAGACGGGCATCAGCGTCTACCGCGCGTTCCAGCACAAGGTCGGCGTCGAGTAGGGTCGACCCGCCGGGCGTCGACTCCGTCTCGAAACGCGTGGTCGGTTCGCAAGCGTCATTCCCGTCGGCCCACTAGCCCGTGACACTCACGCTCGCCCGCCCGCGGCGAGGCACTCACATGGCTCCGGACATCACTCGTCGTCGACTGCTCGGAACGCTCGGAACCGGCGCGCTCGTCGGGAGCGCCGGCTGTCTCGGCGCGCTCGGATTCGAGGAGCAGTCGGCGTGGCGCGACCCGCCGCTCGTCGAGGACCGCCCGAACGCCGTCTACGTCCCCGCCATCACCGAGGGGATGGGGATGTACGGCAAGACGACGGCCGGCCCGTACGGCGTCGCGCTGACGTACTCCTACCCCCACCGCTTCTGGACGCTGACGGGGTCGGACCTGTCGAAGACCGTCGTCGAGTCCGACGACTCCGTCCACCTGATGGCGTCGCTGTGGGACGCCGAGACAGGGACCGCGCTCCCGTTGGACTCCGGCGTCACCATCGAGGTGACGCGGGGCGACGAACTCGTCACCGAGGAGGTGGCCTACCCGATGCTCTCCCAGCAGATGGGGCTACACTACGGGTCGAACTACGCGCTGGACGGCGAGGGCGAGTACGAGGTGCGCGTCCGCGTCGGCGGCGTCTCACTGCGCCGAACGGGCGGCTTCGAGGGGCGCTTCGAGGCGGCCGAGACGGCGACGTTCGCCGTCGAGTTCGACACCGACGAGTTGTACGACGTCCCCATCGAGCGACCGGAGAACCCCGGCGAACGCGGGGCGATTCCGCCGATGGAGATGGCGGGCGTCCCCGTCGGGCGCGCGTCCGAACCCGACGCCCTCCCCGGCCGCCACCTCGGACGGGCGACGAGCGGTGACGCCGTCTTCCACGCGTTCGCCGTCGACGAGGGGCGGTTCGGCGACGGCACGTACCTGTACGTCTCGCCGCGGACGCCGTACAACCGTATCGTCCTGCCGATGATGGGCCTCGACGCGACGCTGGCGCGCGGCGGCGACGCCGTCGCGGAGACGGGCCTGCGCAGGACGCTCGACCCGGAACTCGGCTACCACTACGGGGCGTCGGTGTCGTCGGTCGAACCGGGCGACGAACTGCGCGTCGCCGTCGCCGTCCCGCCGCAGGTGGCGCGCCACGACGGCTACGAGACGGCGTTCCTCGACATGGACCCGGTCACGTTCACCGTCCCCGAGTGAGCGTCGGCCGCCGGCGCGAACGGAAAGTCTCACGCGGACGCGGCCCCAACCCGAAGTGAACTCACATGACGGAGACGACGCACGCGACGACAGACCGCGAGACGGGCGCGACGGACGCGCACACCTGCCGGGTCTGCGGCCGCGCGTTCCCCGAGTCGCACCTGCTCGTCCTCCACCGCGGCGTGCGCCACCCGAACCGCCTCACCGAGACGGAGCGGGACGAGTACCGCGAGGCCTACCGGACGGAGGAGCGCGAGATTCGCTCGTTCCGACTCCGGGCCCTCGCCGTCCTCGTCGTCCTCTACTTCGGCTTCCTGTTCCTCTACGTCGGGTTCGCGGGGTGACACAGCGATGAGACGCCACCGGTTCGCCGCCCGCGCCCTCTCGCTCTGTCTCGCCCTCGTCGGCGTCGCCCTCCTCGCCCGCGGCGTCGCCGCCAGCAACGCCGCCGTCGGCCTCGGCGAAGCCTCTCGCGACCCGCTCAGCGTACCGCGGTGGCTGTACGTCGCCACCGGCGGGGCGACCATCGGCGCCTCGGCGCTCCTCGCCAGTTTCGTCACCGACCGGCGCTTCGTCCTCCGCATCCACCGCTGGCGGCGGACGCTCCCCGGCCGCGAGACGGCGGCCCGCGCCGGCGTGGGGCTGGCGAACGCGCTCGGACTGGGCCTCCTCGCACTCGTCGTCTACCGCGGGTTCGTCGGCCCGGCGGTGCCCACCGTGAACCTCGCCGTCGTCGTCGTCTTCGCGGGCTTCCGCGCCGGGGTCACGATGTTCAGTTACGCCGTCGGCAACGTCTGGCCCGCGCTGAACCCCTGGCGGACCGTCGCCGCGCGCCTACCGAACGGCTTCGTGGACTACCCCGAACGGCTGGCGCGGTGGCCCGCCGTCGCCGGCGTCCTCGCCCTCGTCTGGGTGGAGACGACCACCGGCGTGACGAACCGGCCGTCGCTGCTGGCGAGCGCGATACTCGTCTACTCCGTCCTCAGCGTCGGCGGCGCCGTCGTCGTCGGCGTCGACGCGTGGTTCCGGAACGTCGACCCCGTCTCCGTCTTCTTCCGATTCTACGGCCGCGTCGCCCCCCTCTCGTGGGAGGACGGCCGACTCCGCGCCCACCTGCCGGGGATGCGGCTCGTCGGCGGCGACGGCTACGAGGACGGCGCGAGTGACGGCGAGTCTGACGGGACGGGCGTCGACGAGTCGGCCCACCTCGTGACCGACGTGAGCGACGTAGCCTTCGCCATCGCGCTCGTCTGGGAGTTGACGTTCAGCGGGTTCGTCACGACGGTGCAGGGCGGGGGCGTCGTCCGCGCCCTCGTCGGCGTCGGTCTGCCGCCCCTCGTCGTCTACGCCGGCCTCTACCTCCTCGGCTTCGCGGCGTTCTTCGGCGCGTACGTCCTCGCCGCACGCGTCGCCGCGGCGCGACTGCAGACGTACCGCGAGGCGAGCGAACTCGCGGTCCGCTTCGCGCCCCCGCTCCTCGCCATCGCGGCGGGCTACCACCTCGCGCACTACTTCGCGTTCTTCCTGTCGCTGTCGCCGTCGCTGGTCGCAGTCCTCGCCGCACCGCTGTCGACGCCCGCGAACCCGGTGGTCCTCACGCTCCCGGCGTGGGTGAGCGCGCTCAACATCGTCTTCGTCCTCGGCGGCCACCTGGTCGCCATCTGGGTGGCGCACTCGACGGCCTACCGCCTGTTCCCGAGTCGCCTGCAGGCCATCCGGAGCCAGTACCCGTTCGTGTTCGTGATGATGGCGTACACCGCGGCGAGTCTGTGGCTCGTCTCCCTGCCGACGGCGACGCCGCCGTTCCTCTCCTGAACTCCGTTCCCCTCCTGACGCCCGAGCGTCGCCGCCCGCGCGGACGGCGCCCCCGTTCCGCAACCGCTTTCACCGCGGACGCTCTCGAAGGTGAGGGAACATGCTCCTCGCTGGAACCGTCATCGCCGACTCCGCGACCGTTCTCGAAGACGGTGCCGTCGTCGTCGAGGACGACCGCATCCGCGCCGTCGGCGACCGGGAGACGGTGGCCGACGCCCACCCCGACCACGAAGTCCGGGAGTTCGACCTGCTGATTCCGGGCCTCGTCGGCGGCCACGTCCACTCCGTCCAGAGCCTCGGGCGCGGCATCGCCGACGACGCCTCGCTGCTCGATTGGCTGTTCGACCACGTCCTCCCGATGGAGGCGTCGCTGGACGCCGCGGGGATGCGGACGGCCGCGGAGTTGGGCTACCTCGAACTGCTGGAGAGCGGCACCACCACCGTCGTCGACCATCTCTCGGTCTCCCACGCCGCCGAGGCGTTCGAGGCGGCGGGCGAACTCGGCATCCGCGGCCGACTCGGGAAGGTGCTGATGGACCGGCGCGCGCCCGACGGCCTCAGGGAGGACACCGACGAGGCCCTCGCAGAGACCGAACGCCTGCTGCAGACGTACCACGGGAGCCACGACGGCCGGATTCGCTACGCGGTGACGCCGCGGTTCGCCGTCAGTTGCACCGAGGAGTGCCTCCGCGGCGCGCGCGAGCTAGCCGACCGGTACGACGGCGTGACCATCCACACCCACGCCAGCGAGAACCACGACGAAGTCGCCACCGTCGAGGAGGACACCGGGATGCGCAACATCGAGTGGCTGCACGAAGTCGGCCTGACGGGCGAGGACGTCGTCCTCGCGCACTGCGTCCACACGACGGACAGAGAGCGCGAACTGCTCGCGGAGACGGGGACGAACGTCACGTACTGCCCCTCCTCGAACATGAAACTCGCCTCCGGCATCGCCCCCGTCGTCGACTACCTCGACCGCGGCGTCACCGTCGCCCTCGGCAACGACGGCCCGCCGTGCAACAACACGCTCGACCCGTTCACCGAGATGCGACAGGCGAGCCTCCTCCAGAAGGTCGACCACCTCGACCCGCAGGCGACGCGGCGCAGGTCGTCTTCGAGATGGCGACGGTGAACGGCGCGCGGGCGGCCGGGTTCGAGGAGGTGGGCGCACTCCGGGAGGGGTGGAAGGCCGACGTGGTCGCCCTCGACACGGACGTGACGCGAGCGACGCCCCTCCACGACCCCCTCTCGCATCTCTCTTCGCGGCCCACGGCGACGACGTGACGTTCACGATGGTCGACGGCGACGTCGTCTACGACGAGGCGTTCGGCGGCCTCCAGACGGGCGACGCCGACGAGATTCGCCGCCGCGCCCGCGAGGTGGAGTTCGACGGCAAACCGGCCTGAGCGTCCCCTCCAGTCGCCGGACCGAACCCCCGGCCGGACCGGCGGACCGACTACACCGTCTCGTGCGTGGCGACCCACTCGTCGCCCTCGCGTCGGACCTCCGAGACGACGCGGAACAGGAGTTCCCGTTCCTGCTTCGTCACGACCGGGAAGTCGTAGTGTTCGGCGTCGTACCCGAGGGAGTCGCCCGACGCGCGGCGGTTCTCGACGAACGCGCGGTGGGCGTCCAGTCGCGCCTCGACCACCTCGCGCGAGAGCGTCGGCGCGCCCGCCGCGCGGGCGTCGAACGCCTCCACGAAGGCGTCTTCGAGTTCGTAGCCGACGGAGTCGCGCCCGGCGACCATCGCGGCCAGCGACGTGGTTCCGGTACCGAAGAAGGGGTCCAACACCGTGTCGCCGTACACCGAGTACATGTTCACCAGCCGGTACGGAATCTCGAACGGGAACGCCGCCGTCCGGTCGCGGAGTTCGTCCCGCCGGTCGGCGTCGATGGTCCCGACGACGGCGTCGTCGTTCCCGGTGCCGTTCGCGGCGTCGTCCGTGACGCCGCCGTCCGGTGCGTCGGTGACGCGCGCGGCCCCGTCCTCGACCGGTTCCGCCGGCACACCGGACGACGCGCGCGTTTCCGCGTCGACGGCTTGCGCGGTGCCGGTCACCTCGGTCCACACGTCGGTGAACCACGCGTTTCGCTCCTCCCAGAAGTACGCCGACTCGTAGCGGCGCGCCTCGCCGGGCGCGAACGACCGCGAGTCGGTGCCGTTGCGGAACACCAGCACGTACTCGTGTTCGAGCGTCACGTAGGCGTTCGGCGGTATCATCCCGCTTCCCATGAACTTCGCGGCGCTGTTGGTCGGTTTGCGCCAGAGCACGTCCGGGAGGGGTTCGAAGCCGAGTTCGCAGAAGGCGTCGGTCACGCGGGCGTGGTTCGGGTAGACTCGGAAACTGTCGCCGACGGAGCGCGTGGCGTCCCCGACGTTGATGCAGGCGATGCCGCCCGGCACGAGGACGCGTTCGACTTCGGCCCACACCTCGTCGAGGACGCCGTGCATCGCCTCGAACGCCGCGTCGCCGTCGCCGTCGCGGAGGGCGGGTTCGACGCCCGCCGCGAGGTCCGAGAACAGGTCGTCCCACATCTCCACCATCGGGTACGGGGGCGAGGTGACGACGAGTTCGACGGCGTCGTCGGCCACGGTGCTCATCTGCCGTGCGTCGCCGACGACGACGCGGTGTCGAGACTCCACGCTCTCGCGGTACGTTTCGAAATCTGATATATGCTTCCCCTCCACACGGGGGTCGGCGGCGGCCTCGCTACCGGCGGTCGACCGCCGTCTCCGGTCCCCGGCCGGAGGGAGCGCCGAACAGAACCGCGAGTCGGGCTACTCCTCGTCCTTCATCTCGCCGAGTCGGTCGATGAGGGCGTCCGTCGAGACGTCGCTCTCGACGGTGACCGTCCCCTCGTGTTCGTGTTCGTGGGCGGCGACGCCCTCGGACTCGTCCTCGTCGTCGTTCGATTGCTGCCGTTCCTGCTCGGATTCGTCGTAGCTTCCGAAGCCCATAGCTCCGATTCCGGGGTCGGACGGAAGAATGGCACGATGTGGCCGGGCGGCGTTCGTCGACCGGCCGCGACCCCCCGACGCCCGCGTGACGGGCGTTCCGTCGACTCCCCGCGGTCGACCCTCCGTCTCGCGGTCGGTTTGGCGAACCGGCCCGTCGTCGCTACGCGTCGTCCGAACCCACCGTCAGGTCCTCCTCCTCGGCCGCGAACGGACTGTCTTCCACCGGTTCCCGTCGGGCCTCGTACCGAACGACCAGGTCGGCGAACCGCGACTCGGTGATGGGGAGCAGGCGGCGTTCGCCCACCGCGTCGACGTACGTGTCGACCGTCAGTTGGCCGTACTCGTTCCGCGCGACGAGGTCCACGCGGTTGCCCGTGTGGACGGCGACGCAGAACTCCGCGGACCGGTCGACGATCGCTTGCGCCTCCTCGGAAGTCAACGACTCACTCACGGGCCGCCTCCGTGTGTCCCCGCGCGGCGGCGGGCAGTCGTCGTCTCGTCGAGGTTGGTATCACGGGCGATAGATTCTCCTTCCGTCTCATAACTGTTCGGTCCGATTCTACCGTTCGATAACGGGGTCCGTGGGTGGCGTGCCGGTCACAGAGGCGTCTTCGCGGCCCGAACCGCGTCTAGAGGCACCGCGACCGCCCGTCGAAGAAGTGGCTCGCAAGACTGATACTCGGCGGCGGTCGCGCAGGCCCACCTGCCTGCCCTCCGTCGTTCGTCGGGAGACGCCGTCGTCGACGCCGAAACGGACCCCTACGGTTTCGACCAACCGACGACGCCGCCAGAACGACCCGACTGACGCGACGGGCGTAAGCCTCCCGGCCGTCGGGAACGTGACCGTGACCCGCAGTCCGCACACTGTCGCACCCGACGGACGACCGGGAGAACGCAAAATCGCGGGTGAGGAATCGACGAATTACGCTGCCAGTACCGCCCGAGAGCCGACTACCGCGAGGGTGGCAACAGCGTGTCGTTCTCCGCTCTGGTCGTCGGTCGATACTGACCGGTCGGCGAATCCGCACTCGTTGACGCTCGGCGTTCGGAGAGAGTCGTGACGGTGACCCCCACGACTGCGACTACCGCGGCCACGATCACTCCGTAGTTCGTGTCGTGCATGATCTACCCGGGACCCACCCAGGCGGTTCAACGTACTAACTGGTCGGTATAAGCTATTTACTCGATACCGAGAGTAAGTCGGGGCTTTAGGTCGGCGAGCGCGTCGAAGCGCCGGTAATCGAGCGGCTAACCGAGACGCGATTCCCGGCGGCGAATAAATAGGCTTTTCAGAACGAACTCGGTAGAGACGGATACCCTGCATTCCCCCTTCCCATCCCCTTTCGCAGGGTGTGTCTGAGTCGTCGAGGGGTCTCACGACTCGGGCGCTCGCCGGTCGTACGGTCTGGTGGGGACCGGCCGTACACCGGCTGCCTACCTCGAGTTCGTTCCGACAGGTACTCCTTCCTTCTCGCGGTTCGCCCGACGCCGACCGACGGCTGTCGCGGGGTATTCGTCGCGAGAACGGCCTCGGGCGAGGCGGAACAGATTCGGCGGTGCGGGCGACTCGCTGTCGCTCGTCGTCGTGAGGTAGCGGAGAGTGGGTTGGGGCGGATTCGAACCGCCGGCCTGCTCCGTGTGAAGGAGCCGTCATAACCTGGCTAGACCACCAACCCAGGCAAAAATCACTTTCCTCGGGTGAGACTTAAGCGTTCTTCTTCGGTCTCACTCGCTCGCGCCGCCGCGGTAGCGCTGGATGCGCCCCTGGGCTTTCCGAATCGCCTTCTTCCCGCCGCGTCCGGCGCGACGCGGCACGGTCCGAAGTTCGGACTCGATGCGCTCGCGGCCGGTCGGTTCCGGTTCCGCTTCGCGTTCGCGTCCGAGCGCCTTTCGAACGCGTCGTTCGACCGGTTCGGCCTCCTCTCGCAGTCCGACCACGAGGTGTTCTCCCGCCCGTCGGAGGTAGTACCACGCGTCTTCGAAGTGTCTGTTCATATCTGTCCCTACACGAGCAACGAATAAAAGGATTGTGCGACCCTGTCCCGCACCCGTTTTAGCCGAGCCTAAAACCGAAGCGTTTTAGTATTTGTTAGGCGTGCCTAAAACTGGTGCGACGCCGGTCGTGACGGCGTCCATCGAGCGTCTATCCCTCGTGGCCGACCGTGGGCATCACACACAGTCGGTCCACACAATTCTCGTTCCGAACCCTCGAGAAGCGTCTCGCCGGTTGTTCGTCCGCCGAATCCACAGACGGCAGTGGGGTCAGTACGTCGGCGACTCCTCGGGGACGCCGTCGCGTTTGTTCACCAGCGCGCGAACACGAACAGGGCGTCCGAGAGGCGGTTGAGGTACCGAATCGCCGGCTCGTTCACCGGTTGGTCGGCCGCGAGTGCGACGGCGCGGCGTTCGGCGCGGCGCGACACCGCCCGCGCGTGGTGGAGTTTCGCCCCCGCGTCCCCGCCGCCGGGGAGGACGAACGACGTGAGCGGGTCGAGTTCCTCCTCGGCCTCGTCGATGAACGACTCCAGTTCCGCGACGTGTTCGCCCGCGACGACCGGGTCGTCGCCGTCGGGGTCCGGGTTCGCGAAGTCCGCCTGCACGACGTGGAGGTGGTTCTGGATGCGTTCGAGTTTCTCGTCCACGTCGTCGTACCCGGTCGGTCGGACGCTCCCCACGAGGCGTTCGC
>NZ_WPCD01000170.1:0-8131 GCF_009741955.1 Halogeometricum sp. CBA1124
CGGCGACGGCGACGACGCGCCCGTCGCGGGTCGCGCCCGCGGGGTCGGTCCGGCGGGCCTCCAGCAGGCGAACGTTCCGCTGGTTCGCCTTCCACACCGCGTCGAAGGCGTCGCCGACGAGGGGAACCGACCCGACGACGGCGTCGACGACGAGGTTGAGGACCATCCGCGCCACCGTCTCCCGCGGCGCGCCGAGTGCGGCGGCTTCGGCGACGATGTACGCCGAGACGGCCGCCGTGGGCACGTCGCCCGCGACGGGGAGGAGGCCGACGATCGGGTCCAGGCCGACTCTGAAGTTCGTCCCCGGAATCTCGACGGCGCTGTCGAGGTAGTGACTCAGCCGGCGGAGTCGCGCGAGGGCCTCGGCTTCGGGGTCCGCCGCGTCGGTGACGGCGTCGTAGACGACGACGGGCGCGTCGTCTCCCGGCGTCGCGTCGTCGGTCGCGGCGTCTGATGGACTCACGACCGACACGTCGCGCTCGGCGGACTTGAGCGTTCTCGCGTGGGGGAGGGCCGACGTGGCGGGTCGTGGCTCGGACGGGAGGACGGTGAGGGGGAGGGCGAAGCGCGGTGCGGGGCGGCGGACGCCGTCGAGACGGCGGCCTACGTCCTCGACACCTCGCGCACCGCCTTCACGCCGAAGCCGGCTTCGAGGGCGTCGGCGACGCTCGCCTCCTCGGGCGGACCGCTGACGCGGAGGTCCGCGTCCACCTCGCGCGCAGGTCGTTCAACGCGGGTCGTAAGCCGCTCACGTCCGCGCGGTCCACGGCGACGACGCAGTCGACGGCGGCGAGGCGGGCGCGGACGCCCTCCTGTAAGTCGCCGTCGGCGTCGCGCGTGACGAGGACCGTCAGCGAGGCGCGAACCGAGTGGTGGTCTGCCTGTGCGGACTGGCTGGGTCGGGAGATTGCCATGAGGCTCCCGGCGCGAGTCGAACGCGCCTCTCGCGTCGTCGGCGACGACGGAGACTGCCGACACGGGAGCGGTCCGGTGTGGATACTCCGCGCTCGGGGCGTATCGGCCGCGCGAGAAAGGGACGGGGACGGTTCGTCTCGGTCGTGAGTCACACGCGAGAACGAAGCCGGGTTCCCCGGACCCCGCCCGCGCGGCGCGTGGTTACGCGCCGAGCGCGGACCGGACGCAGAGGGGTTCGGCTTCCCCGTTTCCGGAGAAGCCTCCGATAACCCAGACGGCCCCCTCGCCGAGGGCGGCGGCCGCAGTCGCGGCTACCGCGTGGGGCGGACGGCGAGTGGTGGCAGTCCGGGTCATCGGTCTCTCTGCCCGCAGGGTCGCGGGACTCGTCTCGGCAGATGCGGTGGAATAACTTAACGTTTGTTCAGGCGTGTGAAAAGTTAGCAAGAGTCGCGACCCGGCGTGCGAGCGACCGAACGCCGGCCGCGCGAGGAGATTCGCAGCGCAGGGGGCTGCGCCGTCCGCCCTGACCGACGGACTGCGGTGCGCCGGTGACCGCCCCCATGGTACGACGGCCGCCGGCGCGAGTCGGTTCGGCCGTTCAGTCGTCGCTCTCGATGGGCGTGCTCTCCTCCTCGGAGAAGCCCTCGGAGTTCTCGATGCGGTCGCGCGCCTCGCGGTCGAACTGCATCTCGGTCTCCTGGTAGTCGGAGACGAAGGCCATCTCGTGGTGGGACTCGGTCGGGTGGCCGAGGTAGCGTTCCTCCAGGTCGAACTGCGCCTCCTCGTCCGTCTCGGCCAGCGAGCGGAAGTCCTCGTAGACGCTGTGGGCGCCCGAGTGCAGGCCGAACAGGGTGATGAAGATGTACTCGTAGCCCAGGTCGCCGAGTTCCTCGAACGTGAGCGGGTCCTCCTCCTCGGACCACGCGAACGACGAGGAGTAGTTGAACGCCAGCTTCAGGTCCGGATGCGTCTCGTGGATGGTCTCGGCGTACTGGACGGCGTCCTCGCGGGACGGGTCCGGCATCTCGGGCCACACCATGTCGACGCCGGCGTCGGCGTAGATGCGGCCGCGTTCGAGGTGTTCCTCCCAGTCGCCGTTCGACGACCCGTAGGCGTCCGTCCGGGCGATGATGAACGTGTCCTCGGACTGCTTGGCGTCGACGGCCGCCTCGAATCGCGCGCGGGCCTTGTCCCGAGAGATGATCTGCTTGCCGGCGATGTGGCCGCACCGCTTCGGCGTCGTCTGGTCCTCGATGTGGACGGCGGCCACGCCGGCCTTCTCGTACTCGCGGACGGCGCGGCGGACGTTGTGGACGCCGCCGTAGCCGGTGTCGCAGTCGGCGACGACCGGCAGGTTCGTCGCCTCGACGATGCGCTTTGCGTTCTCGACCATCTCGGTCATCGTCACCATCTCCAGGTCGGGGAACCCGAACTGACCGAGGACGGTGGAGTAGCCGCTCATGTAGGCGGCGTCGAGGCCGGCGAGTTCGGCCAGACGCGCGTCGAGGGCGTGGTAGATGCCCGGCGCGAAGACGAAGTTCTGCTCGTCCAGCATCCGCCGGAACTCGCGGGCCGAGGCGTTGTCCACGTCGCGGGTGTGGACGTCCGCGCCCGTCGTTCGCTCGTAGGGGTCCTCGCTCGTCGTCATCGGTCCTCCTCCATGCGCGTCTCGATGCGGTCCAGTTGGGCGGCGAGGGCGGCGATGTCGCGCCGGAGGTCGGTAATCTCGTCGTCGGGCGTCTGCTCTGTCGGGTCGGTGATGAAGGGGACCAACGGGGCGTCCATGTTCTCCTCGTTGTTCGGGTAGTTTCGGGTCATCGGTCGGGTGGTACGTCGGGTCGTCTCTCGGGTCGTGGGTGTCGTCATCTGGATCGTCTGGGTGGGTCGGGGCGGTCTGTCGAGCGATTCGGCGTGCGGAACGTGTGTCGATGGGCGCGTACTGCGCCGGATACTGCCATCGGCGTTCACCTCGTCTGCCGCAAGGACCATCTGGTAGTTAAACATAATGATTGATAGTGATAATATTCTTTAATGCAGTTTATCGCCTTATATCGATATGTGTGGGACTAACCATCACACGTCTGTGCGCCCGGCCGCCGCCGCCGTCTCGGACCCGTGGCAGGCTATCGCACATCGTTCCGCGGTCGGTGCGCTTAATCCGCCCAGTCGCCGACCTACGGACATCTGATGGCTTCTGCGATAACGATACGCGACTTACGCAAGTCGTACGGCGACGTGCAGGCGTTGGACGGCGTGGACCTCGACGTTCCCGAGGGGTCGTTCTTCGGCCTCCTCGGCCCGAACGGCGCGGGGAAGACCACGTTCATCAACGTCCTGGTCGGCCTCGTCCGCAAGTCCGGCGGCCGGGCCGAGGTGTTCGGTCACGACGTGGAGGACGACTACCGCGAGGCGCGGGACAGAATCGGCCTCGCGCCGCAGGAGTTCAACGTCGACCGGTTCTTCCCCATTCGCGAAGTCCTCGTGACGAAAGCGGGCTACCACGGCGTCCCCGCCGACGAGGCGCGCGAACGGGCCGACGAGGTGCTCAAGCGCGTCGGCATCTACGACAAGCGCGACACGCGGTTCGACTGGCTCTCCGGCGGGATGAAGCGCCGGTTCGTCCTCGCGCGCGCCCTCATCACGGACCCGGACCTCCTCATCCTCGACGAACCCACGGCGGGCGTGGACGTGCAACTCCGGCACGAACTGTGGGAGACCATCACCGAACTGAACGATAGCGGGACGACCATCCTCCTGACGACGCACTACATCGAGGAGGCCGAACGCCTCTGCGACGAGGTGGCCATCCTCGACTCCGGCCGCGTCCTCGAGGTGGCGAGTCCGGACGAACTGATGGACCGCGGCACCGACGACATCGTGGTCACCCTCCGCGACGCGCCCACCGCAGTCCCCGACTTCGCCGCCGAGGACGACAGGGTCGAGGCGGTGGAACTCGACGGCACCCGCCTCGTCGTCACCGCCCGCGAGGGCGGACTGGTCGCTCCCGACGTGGTCCGTCGTCTCGACGCCGCGGGCCACGAACTCGTGGACCTCGAAATCTCCCGCACCTCGCTCGAAGAGGTGTTCGTCGAGATGACCCGGGCCGAGGAGGAGGGCCGCGCGACGATGGAGGTGGGCCAGTGAGCGTCGAACGCACGGGCTTCTTCGCCCTCCTCAAGCGCGAGGTCCTGCGGTTCGTCCGCCGCCCGCGCAACACGTTCGTCCCGCCGTTCATCACGAACGTGCTCTACTTCTCCGTCTTCGGCGTCATCCTCGGCGAACGCATCAACGAGATCGCGGGCGTCCCCTACATCCTCTTCATCCTCCCCGGCCTCATCGTCCTCGGCGCGGTGTCGAACGCGTTCGAGAACGCCTCCTTCTCCATCTTCCACGGCCGGTGGAACCGCTACATCGAGGAGGTGCTGACCTCGCCGCTCTCCTACCGGTCGATGGTCGGCGCGTACGTCCTCTCCTCGGCGACGCGCGGCGTCGTCGTCGGCGCTCTCGTCGCCGTCATCGGCGCGTTCTTCACCACCGTCGGCCTCGCTCGACCGCTCTACCTCGCCGCGTTCATGGCCGTCATCACCCTGCTGTTCGCCAGTCTCGGCGTCGTCGGCGGCCTGTGGGCCGAGGACTTCGACGACCTGACGATGATGAACCAGTTCATCCTGCGACCGCTGGTGTTCTTCGGCGGCGTCTTCTACTCGCTGAACGAACTGCCGACGACGCTCCAGCAGGTGTCGCTCCTGAACCCCATGATATACATGGTCAACGGCGTCCGCTACGGCTTCCTCGGCGTCAGCGAAGTGGACCCCAACGCCTCGCTGGCCGTCCTCGTCGCCCTCACCGTCGCCGTCACCGCCCTCACGTCGCCCTGTTCCGTCGCGGCTACGGGCTGACGGACTGACCGGGCGTCACTCGCCGACGCTCACGTCGCTCCGTCGCCGCTCCCCCGTCGCGTCTGCCGTCGCCCGCTCACCCCCTTCGCAGTCATCGAAACGCTCAATCGCCTCGGCCGGACAGTCCCGCCAATGTCCGAATCGCTCCGCGTCCTCGTCACCGGGGGCGCGTCCGGTATCGGCCGCGCGACGGTGCGCCGCCTCCGCGCCCGCGGCCACGACGTGGTCGTCCTCGACAGCGACGCGGCCGCCCTCGAACGCCTCCCCGACGACGTGGCGACGCACGTCTGCGACGTGACCGACGACGAGGCGGTGCGCGAACGCGTCGCCGCCGTCGCCGCCGACGGTATCGACGCCCTCGTCCCCTGCGCGGGCGCTACGAACTCGGCGCCGTCGAGGACGTGCCGGCGGCGACGGTGGAACGCCAGTTCGACGTGAACGTCTTCGGCGTCCTCTCCGTCGTCCGCGCCGCCCTGCCCGCCCTCCGCGAGTCGGGCGGCCGCATCGTCACCGTCGCCTCCGTCCTCGGCCGGGTGACGCTCCCGTACCACGGCGTCTACGGCGCGACCAAACACGCGATTGAGGCGCTCTCGGACGCCCTTCGCGTCGAACTCGAACCGCACGGCGTGCGCGTCGCGATAGTCGAACCCGGCCCGGTGCGGACCGGGTTCAACGAACGCGCGAAGGCGGGACTCGACCGCTACGACGAGACGCCGTACGCGGCGACGTACCGCGACGTGCGAACGGGGTTCGACCCCGGCGGCGTCGCCCCCGAACGCGTGGCGGACACCGTCGTCACCGCCGTCGAGGCGGCTGACCCGAAGGCGCGCTACCCGGTGACGTGGCAGGCGCGTCTGCTCCCCCTCCTGCGGACCCTCCTCCCGACGTGGGCGTTCGACCGACTGGTGCGGACCGAAGTCGAACGCGCCGGCCTCGTGGGGACGGTCCGCGGACTGCTCGGCCGGTGACGCCGCGGGGCGGTAGAGACACCGAACCACCGCGGACCCCGATAGCCGCGTTACGCGTCCTCAGCGTCGTTTTCGTCGCTCGCGTCGTTTTCGTCGGTCGCGTCGGACTCGGTCACGTCGGGTCCGACAGCGCCGGACTCGGTGGCGTCGTCCCCGACGGCCGCGACTTCGTCCGCCTCCGCGTCGCCACCGACGAGCGACTCCCCTTCGGCCTCCCGTAGCGGTTCGCCGGCCCGGAGGAACTCGTAGGCCAGAATCGCCATCCCGACGATGCTGAACGGCGGTATCAGCAGGACGACGCCGAGAATCAACCGCCACCGAGGGACGTACCGGAGTCGCGCTTCGACCTCCTCTATCAGGTTTCGTTGGCTCATCTCTCGCCCCGAGTTGACGGCCGAGCGCCTCGAAACTTGCGGGGGTCACCGTCGCCGCCGTCACCGGCGGGCGCGCCCCGCCCATCTACCCACCCTGCCGTGCCCCTTGAGGTGGACTTTTTCTCCCTCGTTCGAAACCGGTGCGCATGGACATCGACGGAAACGCGGACTTAGACCGGTTCACGTCCCGACGCTCGACGGTGTACGGGCAGCGCGGCGTCGTCGCCACCAGCCAACCGCTCGCCGCGGAGGCGGGCATCCAACTGCTCCGGGAGGGCGGCAACGCCTTCGACGCCGCCGTGGCGACGGCGGCGGCGCTGAACGTCGTCGAACCCACCTCCACGGGCCTCGGCGGCGACGTGTTCGCCCTCTACCGCACCGCCGACGGCGAAGTGGGGGCGATGCGCGCCTGCGGCGGCGCGCCGGCCGACGCGACCATCGAGAACGTCCGCGCCGCCGTCGCCGAGGAGGAGGGCGTCGCGCCCGAGGACGCCGAGATGCCCGACACCGGCGCGCACGCCGTCACCGTCCCCGGCACGGCCCGCGGATGGGAGGCGACCAGCGAGGAGTTCGGCGAACTGACGCTCGCGGACGCCCTCGGGCCCGCCATCCGCTACGCCACCGAGGGCTACCCGGTCAGCGAGATAATCGCCGGCGCGTGGACGCACGGCGAGGAGTTGTTCCAGACCGACAACGCCCGCGACGCGTTCCTGTTCGACGGCGAAGCCCCCGACGTGGGCCAGACGGTGACGCTCCCGAAACTCGGCGCGACGATGGAGCGCATCGCCGACGAGGGGGCGGACGTGGTGTACGAGGGCGAAATCGCCGAGCAGATAGCCGCGGAGGTGCAGTCGCAGGGCGGGTTCATGACCGTCGAGGACCTCGCCGACTTCGAGGTGGAGTACCCCGACCCCGTCTCCACGACGTACAACGGCGTCGAGGTGTACGAACTCCCGCCGAACAATCAGGGGCTCATCGCGCTGGAGGCGCTGAACATCGCCGAGGCCGTCGGCGCGGGCGAGTACGACCTCGACTCCCCCGAACGCGTCCACTACTTCGGCGAGGCGATGAAGCTCGCGTTCCACGACGGCCACCGCTACATCACCGACCCCGAGTACGAGGAGATTCCGCCGCTGGCCTCGAAGGAGTGGGCCGAACGCCGCGCCGCCGAAATCGGCCCGGAGGCGAACGACGACGTGTCGTTCGGCGTCCCCGACGCGAACGCGGAGGATTCCGACACCGTCCTCCTCACCGTCGCCGACGACGAGGGCAACGTCGTCTCCTACATCAACTCCCGGTTCGCCGGGTTCGGTTCGGGCCTCGTCGCGGGCGACACCGGAATCGCCCTGCAGAACCGCGGCAGTTCGTTCTCGCTGGACCCCGACCACCCGAACCGCATCGAACCCGGCAAGCGCCCGTTCCACACGCTCATCCCCGGCCTGCTCAGGTTCGACGAGGACGACTGGGCGGCGTTCGGCGTCATGGGCGGCTACATGCAACCGCAGGGGCACGTGCAGGTGGTCTCCAACGTCGTCGACCACGGGATGCCCCTGCAGGCGGCGCTGGACTACCCGCGCTGGCGCTACCGCGAGGACGGGTCCCTCGCCATCGAGGAACGGACGAGCGACAGCCTCGGGACGAAACTCACCCGCCGAGGCCACGACGTGCGACTCCTCTACCCCAGTCTGTTCGGCGGTGCGCAGATAGCCCGGAACGACGGCGGGACGCTCTCGGCGGCGACGGAACCGCGGAAGGACGGGAACGCGCAGGGCTACTGACCAGGGAGCGCCCGCCGTCGTGAAAGCGGGCAGAATTATATTCTGCCACACAGTTCGGGAAACGGTCAAGTTAGTCCGACCAGAACACACGCTCGATGAGGAGACTCGGACGCCGCGGATTCCTCGCCAGTCTCGGCGCGGGGGCGGCGACGCTCGCCGCCGCCCCCGGCGCGCCGACGCCCGCGAGGACGAGGGGT
>NZ_WPCD01000379.1:0-1156 GCF_009741955.1 Halogeometricum sp. CBA1124
TCTCTGCGCTCTCTGCCGAACCGGACGAGACGTGCTCGTCGTCGCGCCGGCGTCGGCTCACACCCCCGCGCTCTGGCCGAAATCGTCGGTGAGACGCACGTCCACGCCGTCGACATCGACCGGAAACTCGTCTACGCGGCGCGGGCGAACCTCCAGTCCGTCGGGTCGCCCGCCGTCCTCGTCGACCGTCGCGACGGCGCGGAGGGACTCCCCGAGTACGCGCCGTTCGACCGCATCCTCGTGGAGGCGGCGGCCATCGAACCGCCGCGGCGACTCCTCTCGCAACTGGAACCCGACGGTCGACTCGTCTTCCCGATGGGCGGCCCGAAGCAGACGCTCGTCAGCGTCGACGCCGCGGGCGAGGTGGTGGACGAACACGGCCCCGTCGCGTTCGACCCCCTCCTGGTCGAGGGCGAACAGCGGAGCGGCGTCACCAGAAACCGGACGGTCCGCGAGGACGCCGAGTTCAGCGAGTCGGGGTACTTCGCGCCGACCGGGTGGGAGCAGGAGTGGATCGACTGGGACGAACGCCTCAGCGGCAGACAGCGTCGGTACGACCGCTGAATCGCGCCCGGTTCTCCGCTTCCGAGAACCAGGTCACCTCGTTATACCCTCACACGGCGTACGTAGAGATAGGTGAGAATCATGCAGAAAAACGTCGGTGGTTACGACCGTATCGCCCGACTCGTCGTCGGACCGCTCCTCATCGCCGTGGGTGCCGCGGCGTTCGGAGGACTGTTCACCATCGCGGCCGGGACCCTCGGTCTCGTCGTCGCTGGTATCGCGCTCCTCGTCGGCGCCGTCCTCCTCGCGACGGGCATCACGCAGAAGTGCCCGCTCAACAACGTCCTCGGTATCGACACGTTCCGCGGGAAGGCCAAGAAGGAGACCGAAACGCCCGGGAAGGACGCGGGTCGCCCGAGCTGAGCTGAATTTTTTCCTGCCGTTCGACACGCCGAGCCCCGAGCGCCGGCCTCAGCCCTTCAGTCCGCTGCCGGTCAGCGGGACCACCACGTCGTCGTCCGACGAGACGACGCCGCGGTCGCGGTACTCGCGGAGTGCCGCGGGTGCGACGGCGCAGGTCGGTTCCGTGTAGAAGCCGCGGCGATGGAGACGGTCCAGTTCTGCCTCGACCGCCTCCTCGGAGACGGCGACG
>NZ_WPCD01000071.1:0-15422 GCF_009741955.1 Halogeometricum sp. CBA1124
GGGGATGTCGCTCGTGAAACTCCACGAACCGACGGGCGGCGACATCGTCTACGACGGCAAACAGCTCTCGGAGGCGAGCGACGCCGAACTGAAGCAGTTCCGGCAGAACGCGCAGATGATCTTTCAGGACCCCTTCGAGAGCCTGAACCCCCGGATGACGGTGTACGACACGGTCGCCGAACCGCTCCGCATCCACAACATCACCAACGAGACGGCGCGGGTCCAGCGCGCGCTGGAGTTCGCCGAACTGCTGCCCGCAGAGCAGTACTTCGACCAGTACCCGCACGAACTGTCGGGCGGCCAGCGACAGCGTGTCGCCATCGCCCGCGCGTTGGTTCTCGACCCGGACTTCATCGTCGCCGACGAACCCGTGTCGATGCTGGACGTGAGCCTCCGGGCCGGCGTGCTGTCGCTTCTGGACCGGATGACCGACGAGTTCGGGCTGTCCGTCGTCTACATCAGCCACGACCTCTCGCTCCTCCGGCACATGTGCGACCGACTCGCCATCATGTACATGGGGAAGATAGTCGAGAAGGGGCCGACCGACCAGATAATCGAGAACCCCCAGCACCCCTACACGCGCTCTCTCATCAACGCGGTTCCCGTCCCCGACCCGGACGTGGGGCGCGAACGCGTCGAGCTACAGGGTGAGGTCGGCGACATCATCGACGTGCCCTCCGGTTGCCGGTTCAAGGCGCGGTGCCCGGACTACATCGGCGACGTCTGCGACTCGGTGGTCCCGCCGTTAGAGCAGAAGGCGGACGTCGACGCGGACCAGGACATCGCCTGCCACCTCTACGAGAGCGCCGAGGGGTACGACCCCTACGCGGAGATGGGGCAGTCCGGCCCCACGACCGACGCGGGCGACGACACCGCCTCGACGCCGGCGGACGACTGACTCCCTACGCCTGTTCTTTCAGCGGGGCGCGCAGTCGGACGGCCGGCGCGGTCACCGCGAACGGGAGTTGCGACTTGTGTTTCTCGCAGACGCCCGTCACCGTTCGACGCGCGGCGCTCAGCGCCGACATCGTCTGCAGTACCTCGGGTTCGTAGTCCAACGCGAGGCCCTCGACGCGCCCGGCGCGTTCGCCGTCGTCGAGGCGGTACGCCTCTTCGACGGGGAACTCGGCGGACCCGCAGTCGGGGCGTTCCTCGGTCTTCTCGTCGATGTCCTTCGCGTAGAGCACGCTCGCCGGGAAGACGCCCGACCGCTGGACGCGTTCGAACTCGTCGCGGAACCACGGGTTGCCGAACCGTTCGACGTAGACGTCCGCCTCCTCGCGGACCGCCGCGCGAGTGGCGTCGCCGGGTTCGACGCGAGGTGGCGGGCGTGGATGCGCGGCGGTTGCCCGTGGCCGAGGCTCGGGACGGCGTTCCCGGCGGGGAACGCGTCCGAGTCGGCCGCACTCGCCGTGTTGTGCAACAGCGTCGTTATCCGGCCGTCCGAGACCAGTCGGGTCGGCGTCGACGGCCGGGCCTCGGCGTCGTAGGCGCGGGCGCCCCACGACCCGGCGTGGACGGTGTCCTCCATCGAGAGCGCATCGGGGCCGATTCGGTCGCCGAGCGAGTACGGACTCATCCCCATGTAGATGGTGTCGGCTTCGAGGTAGTGCGAGACGAAGTGGAACAGTTGGCCGGCCGCCCGCGGACTCAACGCGACGACCGTCTCCCCCGTCGGGGCGTCGGCGTCCGGGGCGTCAGAAAGCGCCCGCGCGTCGGCGGCAGCCTCCCCGAACAGTTCGGGGAGGTCGTCGAGGAACGCCGCCCCCTCCGTCGACCCGTCGTGTCGGCGCACCGTCGGTCCGTCTTCGAGGTCGAGACTGCACGTCACGTTCGCTCTGTCGAGGGTCGTGCGGACCGTACTCCCGGTGGTGGTGCCGATCCACTCCTCGATGTGCGCGTCGGCGTAGTTGACCCAGATTCGGCGGAGGTCCAGGTCGTCCGCGGCGGCGAGTCCGTCCTCGACCGCGGCCACCTTGTCGTCGAGGCCGACCGCGTCGATCGGTTCGGTCGCCCAGCCGTCGTGCACCGCTCTGTGGGCCGTCTGGGCGTCGAACCTCGCCGGTTCGTCCTGTGCGAGCACCTGTCCGCTCCGTATCGCGCGCCCGGCCTCGTCTTCGAGGCTCTCCTCGTCGAGGTCGGTGGTGTACCGGTAGTCGGCCGCGCCGTCGGCGAACACGCGCAGCCACACTCCCGTCTCGGTGAACGCGACTGTCTCGCGCGGCCCCTCGTGGGTCACGACGGCGTCGGTCTTCTCCTTGTAGACGCCGCCGACCTCGGCGTACGCCACCGCGTCGTCGGTCTCGAATCGCTCCAGCAACCAGTCCATCGCGTCCACGACGTCCTCTCGTTCCTCGGTCATCGACGTGTCGTACGCGACCGCCCCACATGAAACCCCGACGAATCGCTTGCAGCGACGTTCGCGAGCGACGGCCTCGCGTCCGCTTCTCGGCCGGTCGGGGGCGGTCGCTCGCCGCGAGCGGAATCAGTCTGACCGGTCCCACAGGAGGGGTTCGTCGTCCGGGACGGCGACGTCGAGGATGGGGTCGTTCTCGTAGACGGCGGCGCCCTCGTGTCGGCTGAGGACGTACCCCGGGTACTCCGTCGCCACCTCGGTCTTCGTCTCTCCGTGCGGGTCTACCACCTCCGCGACCGTCTCGCCGGCCGTTATCCGGTCGCCCTCTCGGACCCGATACCGGACGATGCCCGCGGCGTCGGTGTGGGGGTGGACGCGTCGCTTGAGGGGACCGCCGGCGGAGAGACCGAACTCGGTCGGGGGCGACGCCGGTTCGTCGAGCATGTCGGACGTGACGAGGACGTTCCGCAGTCCGGCGACGGCCGCCGCCCGGGCGTCCGCTTCGACGACGAACCGACCGCCGAGTTCCGGCGTGAACGCCGCGATTCCGTCGGCGACGGCCGCGCCGGTCAGCGTGTGACTCAGCGACCGCCGTTCGGTCTCCTCGCGCCCGAACTGGTTGACGACGGGCAGACCGAACGCCTCGGTGAGTTCGACGATGCGGTCGCGCAACGCGGCGGCCGCGGCTTCGTCCCTGTCGCGGCCGTACCCCACTCGCGGCCGAATCGTGTACGGGTGCGTCTGAATCCACGACGTGTGGAGCGACACCACCACGTCCGCGCTCTCGCGAATCTCGTCGTACACCCGTTCGCAGACCAACTGCTGGGTCCGGGGCGGCGTCTCGCCGCCGTCGCCCCGCCCGAAGTACCGGTTCGGGTCGTCGCCGTGATAGTACGACGTTCGCTCGTTCGTCCGGAGGCCGGCGGGGTTCATCACCGGGACGCAGACGACGGTCCCCGCGAGTGCCTCCGGGCGGAGTCGGGTCGCGAACTCGTGGGTGGCCGCCATCCCGGTCGGTTCGTCGCCGTGGACGGTGCCGGTCACCCAGACCGTCGGCCCGGACTCCGACCCCTCGACGACGACGACCGGGAGTCGTTCGGACTGTCCGGTCGGGAGGTCCGTCACCGACAGGTAGCCGGTGGCACGCGTGCCGGGGGCGGCGTCGGCGCTACCGACCTTCATTCGCCGGTCTGCCTCCGCCCCGCGCCGTCCCGTTCGTCCGCGATTCGCCGTCTTGTCGCCGTGTGGTGCGGCCGCGCCGCCCGTCCCGCTTCGTCCATGCCGGGAGATACCGACCCGCACGGCATGAATCCCCCTCCTCCGCGGTGTCGGCCCGAGAACGGGCGGGGGGTTACCGTCGCCCCTCGCGCTTTCGACGCTGCTCTTCCGCTTCGGCCTCGTAGGACTCGGCGACGGCGGTGTCCTGCAGTTTCCGGCGGTACTCCCAGACGCCGGCCGCGAGGACGACGACGCCCAGTACCGCGCCGCGCAGGGGCGTCCCCGCGAGTGCGAAGTAGGCGAACGCGGCGACGGCGAACGCGACGGAGAGACCGAGTCCGACCGTCGCCCACCCGTTCCGTCGGAGTCGGGAGTTCGGCATGTCTCTCCGTATCGGGACCGCGGGTATCAAGCTTCGGGAGGCCCGACCCGACGCGGCGCACCGTGACCCGGCGGCCGAGGGGACGCCGTCCACGGTGGCGCTCCGAGTTCGGGGAGAGTACCCCCAATCGATTCCGATGTATTCCCTCCCGACAACGGCCGGTTTATCACCTCTGAGCCCGGACAGACGGTGTCAGAGGCACCTTCTTCGCCTTTCTTTTTCGCGCGCCCGTCTCCGGTCGCTCGGACGAACGACTGCTCGGTTCTGACGTTCCCGGACGGCTGATGCTCGTGCGTCGCGTCGAACGCGCCGTCCGCTCCGCGTTCGGGCGGCGATCGCGACGACTCCGCGGAGTCTTTAGTGCTCGGTCCCGTCCGCTCGCGTGTGGAACCGGACGACAACCGCCGTGGCTGGGCCGAGCGCTCCGGGCAGTTCTCGCCCGGCTACTACGCCGACATCGGACCGAACGAGGTCAGCGAGACGCTCGCGACCGTCTTCGAGCACTACGTCGACGAGGACGCCGCGATTCTCGAACTCGGCTGTAGCTCCGGTCGCCACCTCGCGCACCTTCGCGACCACGGCTACGAGGACCTCACCGGCATCGACATCAACGACGAGTCGTTCGAGGTGATGGCCGAGCGCTACCCCGAACTCGCCGAGACGGGGACGTTTCACACCGTCGCCCTCGAGGAGTACCTCCCGACCGTCCCCGACGACGCGTTCGACGTCGTCTACTCGGTGGAGACGCTCCAGCACGTCCATCCCGACGACGTCGCCGTGTTCGAGGAACTCGCCCGCGTCACGGCGGACCTACTCGTCACCGCGGAGAACGAGGGCAACGGCCCGACGCGCGGCCGGGGGGAGCGCGACGTGAGCTACGTCAACGACGAGTTCCCGCTGTACCACCGCAACTGGAAGCGGGTGTTCTCGGACCTCGGCCTCGCGCAACTCCTCTCGGAGTCCGGCAAGCGCGACACGGTTCGCGTCTTCCGCGTCGTCTGAACCTCAGCGCGCTACGCGTCTCGTCGCTCCTCTCTGCGCCGCTTCAGCCACAGATAGCGGTAGTGCTCTTCCTGTTCTCGCTCCTCGAGGTACCGTTTGATGTACCGCCTCTCGGACTCCAGTTCCGGGATGAGCCGGTGGGTGAGGTAGTTGACGCGGATTCGGAGTCGGCGAACCTCGGCGAGAACAACCGCGAGGACGGCTCTCAGCTCAGCGAGCGTGACGACGGACTCGAGGAGGCTCTCGTACGCCGTGGCGAGTTCGTCGTCGAGCGCGCTCGTCCCGACGACGCCGTACCCCCGCTCTTCGAACCACGTCGAGACGTTCCGGCTCAGAAAGATGGGGACGCGGAGACCGAACAGCTTCGTCTCGTCGAGGAGGAGTTCGGGGCGCGTGGCCCGCGCCTCGGCGAGCGCTCTGAGCGCGATGTCGCCCTCCCGTGCGGCCCCGAGGGCGTGGAGGCGGGCGGCCCGACGGTACTCGCCGTCGGCGCGCTCTCGAACCGCACGCCACCGGTCGAGCAGGTCGAGGAGGGCGAAGACGAGGCCGTCTCGGCGCCGTTCGAGGACGTGTTCTCCCTTCTGTGCGATTCTCAACTGGTGCTGAACCTCGACGAGTTCGTGATGCGTCGGCGCCACTCGACCGTGTCGACGCGTCGTCATTCTGTCCGTGGGTTCACACCCGGACGCCATAGCTGTGGTTCCCGCGCCGCGTGAGACGCGCTGTGACTCGGAAAACGGCGCACCCGTCCGGCCCCCGCGGACCGGCGTGACATCGACGCCCCGGTCGGCGTTCAGCGCTGTCGGGACGTCGGTTCCGGCGGTTCCACGGCGTCGGCCCGCGACGTCGGTTCGGCGGCGTCGGTCCGAGCGTCGGTCTCGCACGTGAACGCGTCGAGTTGGTCGATGAGCGTCGTCGTCTGCCCGGTGAGGCTGTCCAGTTGCGCCCGGACCTCGGAGATGGTCGCCGCGCTGGTCTCCGCGCGGTCCGCGAGCGACTCGCTCTGCGACGCCACGTCCCGCGACAGTTCGGCGACGCGCTCTATCGCGCCGACGACCTCTTCGGTCGTCCGAGCGCCGTCGCCCGTCGCCGTCGCCACCGTGTTGACCGAGGCGTCGACGCTCTCGACGGTCTCGGTCAGATTCTCGAACGCCTCGCCGGTGTCGGTCATCGTCGCCTTACCGGTCTGCAGTTGCGCTTTGGTCTGCTTCATCTCCGCCTGCACCCGGTCGACGTCCTGTATCGTCCGCGCGACCGTCTGCTCTATCTCCGCCGACTGGGTCCGCGTCTCGTCGGCGAGCGTCTTCACCTCGTCGCGACGACGGCGAACCCGTCGCTGCCGTTCTGCGCCCGCGCCGCCTCGATGTTGGCGTTCAGCGCCAGCATGTTCGTCTGCTCGGCGATGTCCTCGATGAGGTCGGTGCTCTCGGCGACGCCGTCCATCCGGCTGTCGAGCGACTCGACGAGGTCCGCCAGTTCCGCGACGCTCCCCTCGATGGCTTCGATGGCCTCGATGGCCTCGGCCGCGGTCTGCGTGCCCGACTCGGCGCTGTTCGCCGCGCTGCTGGCCTCCTTGGAGACCTGATCGGCGTTCGCGGCTATCTCCTCGATGGTCGCCGACAGCGACCCGAGGTCGTCCGTCGTGGACTCGAGGTTGCCCGCCTGCGTCCGGAGGTCGGTGGCGAACTCGCGGATGTCCTCGGCCAGTCGCTGCTGCGTCCGTTCGAGCGTCTCGGCGTCGTCGTGGACCGACTCGGTCGTCCGCTCGACGTTCTCCGCGAACGCCCGCAGGTCCACGATGGTCGAGGAGAGCTCTCGCTTCATCTCGCCGAACGCGTCGCTTATCTCGGCGATGGCCGTGATGTCGGTCTCTCGGGGCGCCTCGGCGGTGAAGTCACCCTCCGCCACCGACTCCATCGCGCCGGCGAGTTCGTCGGCGCGAACGAGCAGTCGCTCGTTCAGTTGCTCGACTTCGGCCTTGGCCTCCTCGCTGTCCCTCGCGTTCTGCATCTGCTCTCTCGTCTCCTCGCGGGAGCGTTCGATGGAGAACCAGTTCGCCACCAGCGCCGCGGAGAGGCCGAGGAGGAACGTCGCGTGGACGAGTCCCCACCCCATGGGTCGCGCGACGGCGTCCGGGTGGTTGTACACCGCCTCCGGGTACGACATGCCGAAGATGCTGTGTTCGACGGCCACGTACAGCACGCCGGTGGCGAACGGGAGCCAGTCCTCGTAGACGGCGATGACGCCGACCACGACGAAGAAGTGGAAGTGCGCCTCGATGTAGCCGCCCGAGAAGTAGACCAGGACGGCCGACGCCGTCATCAGTCCGATGGAGACGACGCCGGTCCGAACGCGCCGCGGGAGTTGCGGCACGCTCGCAACCGCCGCCAACGCGACGATGACGCCGACGCCGGCGACCAGATGCTCGAACGGCACGGCGGTGAACGTCGCACCCGTGACGTACGGTTCGGTGCCGGTGAAGCTCCCGAGCGCGTACAGCAACGGCGCGTGGGCCGCGAGCAGTAGCACGATGATCCGGTGACGCGCCCGCCACGCTTCCTCGGGGATGGAGTCCCCCCGAGGGATGTATCTGAAGAAATCCCGCACCGCTCGTTGCATCCGACTCACCCGTGAACCTCCGGTCCCCCCACCCGCGCCTCGATTCGACATGGAACCCTAGTACTCGTTGCCGGTAAAATACATGATGGACGGAAAATCAGTCTTGATAACCAATAGTCGTACACATCTCGCCCGCAATCCCCGGGTGTTCCCGCCTCCGACGAGGGGCCCCGAGGCTCCGCGGGCGAGCGATTTTGCGCCGTCCGACCCGCGCTGCGGCCGTCGCCCGGCCGCCTCGGGTTACGACGGGTGCTGGTGGCTGAGTTTCTCGCCGACCTGCCCCGGCACCGGGGTGCCGCACTCCCTGCACTTCCACGCCGGGTAGACGGTCCCTCGCTCCCGCCGGAGGTCCTGCTTGTACCGAAGCGTCGCCCCGCACGTACACCGGTACTCCGTGAGCCCCATACTCGTCCGTCGGTCGGTGAGCGGCATAACTTCGGTGGAGGTGACGACCCCGCGTCGGCCGTCGGCACCCACCGGTGTCGGCGCGCGGCGCGTGCGGCCGGCCGCCGCCCTCACCGACCGTCGAGGCCGACTTCGGGGTACGACTGCGCCTGTCCGGTCGAGTTGCGGGCGACCAGTTGGGTCCGCATCGCCGTCCGACCGTCGTCTCGGCGTTCGGTCTTCGCGTCGAACGCGAGGACGGTGAGGTCCAACGCGGCGTGGAGCAGTTCGTTCGCTCCGAACCGATACCGGTCGCCGCTCGGTCCCGCCTCGTACTCGTCGGTCGAGCGGAGGTGGTGCTCGTAGAACAGCACCCCGTCGTCGGCCAGCGCTTCGACGATGTCGGGGAGCCTGTCGACCGCACGGAAGAAACTGACCGTGATCAGGTCGTACCGGTCCCGCGTGAAATCGTGGGAGCCGACGTCGACCTGCAGGCAGTCCAGTCGGTCGGCGACGCCGCGGTCACGGGCGCGTTCGCGCGTGATTCGAAGCCCCTCTCGGGACTGGTCGAGTGCCTCCACGTCGTAGCCCGCCTCCGCGAGGAAGACGGCGTTTCGTCCGGTGCCGGCCGCGACGTCCAGCGCGCGCCCCGACGGGAGCGCCTCGACGTACCGCTTCAGAAGCGGTGCCGGCTCCGGGTCCTGTGGGTAGTCGCCGCTTCGAAACCGCTCGTCCCAGTCCGTCATCGCTCGTGCTACGCGGCGGCGCAGGTAAAACGACGGGGGACGGCGTGTCGGACCGCTTCGACGGGCGGCCACGCCCTCACAGGCGGGCGGCACGGAACCCACCGTTCCGGCATCGACCGCGGCTGGTCGAGTTACCCCCGCTCGTGTATCCGTAGCTCTATCGGCTCGCCGGGTTTGAGGTTCGAACTCGCGACCAGTTCCGGCTCCGCGGCCGAGACGAGTTCGAACCGGTAGTCGCGAAGTATCGTCGCCAGCACCGTCTTCATCTCCATCCGCGCGAACCGCATCCCGATGCAGTGGCGCGGCCCGCCGCCGAACGGGAAGTGCGCGTACTCCGGGCGGTCCGCGTCGCCGGCGAACCGCTCCGGTCGGAACGTCGCCGGGTCGTCCCACCAGGCCGCGTCGCGGTGGACGACCCACTGGGGCAGCACCAGCGTCGTCCCGGCGGGAATCTCGTACCCGCCCAACTCGACGTCCCGCGCGGCCTCTCTGAAGAACATGTAGACCGGCGGGTAGAGCCGGAGCGCTTCGTCGATGGCCCGGCCCGTCCGTTCGAGTTCGGGGAGGTGGTCGGCCTCGACCGCCCCCTCGCAGACCGAATCGACCTCCTCGCGGAGGCGGGTCTGTTCGTCGGGGTTCCGGGCGAGACAGAGCAACGCGTACGTCAACCCGAGCGCCGTCGTCTCGTGACCGGCGAACAGGAACGTTATCATGTTGTCGCGGAACTCCTCGCGGCTCAGGTCGCTCGCCTCGACGAACCCGACGAGCGTCGACAGCAGGTCGTCGCCGCGTTCCGCCGGCGACTGGGCGCGTCGCCGCGCCGCCAACTCGTCCACGAACTCCCGGAGTCGGTCGAGTTCCCGCCTGTACCGCCGGTTCGTCGGCGTCGGGACGGTGTCCGGCAGGAACGACCAGAATCGGCTCGTGTCGAACCGCGCGAGGATGGCCGCCGACGCGTCAGCCACAACGGGTTCGTCCGTCACGTCCACGCCGAACAGCGTCCGACCGAGCACCTTCATCGTCGTCGCCGTCATCGCCTCGTTCGCCTCGACGACCGCGCCGTCGCGCCACTCCTCGACCGTCTCGCTCGCGGTGGTCCGCATCTCGGGGACGTACGTGTTCAGTCGTTCGCGGTAGAACGACGGCTGGACGCGCGTCCGTTGCTGTCTCCACTGTTCGCCCTCGGTGACGAACAGTCCTTCTCCCATGGCGTCTTCGAGGTTCCGGGTGAGGACGTCACCCTTCACGAACGCGTCGTGGTCGTCGAGGAGGACGCGCCGAACCGCGTCCGGGTGGGCGACCATGCAGGCGTCAGTCCCGAACACCCGATAGCTCGCTATCGGGCCGTACTCCTCGCGCAATCGTTCGTAGAACTCGAAGATGTCGTGGCTCAGTGCGAACGTGTTGCCGACGACCGGTACCCCGTCCGGACCGGGCGGATAGCTCGCGTCTGCGCTCATACGAGCACGTATTCGGCGCTCGGACGACAGCGTTCTGTCGGACACGTCCGTCCTTTTTTGTGTCACGGCGGTGACCTGCCGGGCGATGCGGTATCTCCAGTTGCGGATTCGGTACCCGCCCGAGGCGCGGCATCCGATGCAGCAGTTCCTCGTCGAGCAGGAGTCGATTCGGCGCGCGTACCTGCGCCACTGGAACTTCTCGAACCCCGACTCCGTCACCACGCTGTTCCACGTCGTCGGCGACGTCGCGACGGGACGCGAGGACTACCTCGCGGCACTCGACGACGTGCCGACGGTCCGCGAGTACGACACGACGCCCGTGGACGACCGCAGTTTCTACGTCTACGTCCGCGAGGCCGCAGACGCGCACGCGCGCCGCCTCCGCGAACTGCTGGCCGACACGGACCTGCTCGTCGTCCCGCCCATCGAGTACGGCACCGACGGCGAGACGGTGTTCGAAGTCGCCGGCGAACCGGCGGAACTTCGGGCGCTGGTCGCCGGCCTGCCCGACGAACTCTCGGTCTCGGTCGACCGACTCGGCGAGTACGACGCCCACCGCGAGTCGCGGGCGACGGCGCTGACCGACCGCCAGCGAGCGGTGCTGGACGTCGCGCGGGAACTCGGGTACTACGAGGTTCCGCGGCGGACCGGCGTTCGAGAGATAGCCGACGAACTGGGCTGCTCGAAGAGCACGGCCGCCGACCACCTCCGGAAGGCGGAGGCTCGGCTGGTCGCGCTCTACGCCGACCGCACGCCCACCGGTGCCGCCCGTCGCGACTGACGGGCGGACGAGTCACCGACCGCTCGGACCGGTCGCTCAGTCGGGCAGGGGCGGCCACGTCGTCGCCACCGTCTCCTCGACGAGTTGGGTCTGGGCGCGCCGCAGTCGCTCGGAGGCCGAAGAGGCGGCGATGCCGAGTTCCTCGGCGACGGTTTCCAGCGACGCCCGCCGCGGGATGTCGAAGTGACCGAGTTCGTAGGCCGTCCGGAGCGCTTCGCGCTGACGGTCGGTCAGCCCGTCGCCCGGCGGCGCCGGCTCGCCGTCGCGGGTCAGACGGGACAGTCGAAAGCCGGCGTTGCGCTGCCAGAACGACGAGAACTCGCCGAACGTCGCCCGGTCGGCGAACCAGCCCGTCTGCCGCCACCCGCCCGGCAACACCTCGATTCGCTCGACGATGGCGTCGGCCGTGGCGAGCGCTTCCAGTCCCGTCAGGTCGTCGAGGTGGTCGCCGAGTTGTTCCTCGAAGCTCAGCGCCGGTCGAATCTGATAGCGACGGGTGTCGCCCGCCGCCCCGATACGCGTCCACGCCCCCACGTCGTACGCGTCGTCGAACGCCTCCTCGACGGCCGCGTGCGCGTCGCCGGTCACGGTGACGAGGAACACGGGCCGCTTGCCGTGGTTGTACTGCAGTTCGAGCGTCGTCGTCACCTCCGGCACGGCCGCCGCCACGCCGGTCAGCGGGAGCGCCTCGCAGTCGATGTCGAATTCGGCGACGAGACCCATACGCTCCCGTCTCCGTCGACGCCCATGTGCGTGTCGGACCGCGCGACGGGACGCACCCTCAGAACTCCGCCCCCACTTAAAAGCCCGAACGACTGAGAGTGTGGCTTAGCCCCGTCGACCGCCAACGGAGAGACGCATGCAGACGACCACGTCCGCAGACGGAACGGAGGTAACGTACGAACGACACGGCGACGGCCGACCGCTGATTCTGCTCCACGGCGGGATGGCCCCCCGGGAGTACTGGAACCCGGTCGTCCCCCACTTCGAGGAGTTCGCCGCCGTCGTCCCCCAGCGACCGGGGTTCGGCACCTGCCTCGACGACCCCGCGGAGACGAGCGCAGACGAGGTGCTGGAACGGGAGGCCGAGTACGTTCGAGCGCTCGTCGACGCCGTCGAGGGCCGCCCGGTCCTGTTCGGGCACTCCTACGGCGCGCTCACCGCGATAACGGCCGCGACGGACGCCGACGTCGAGGCGGTCGTCGCCTACGAACCGGCGGTCCTCCCCGAGGGCGTCCGGGCGGAGGCCGACCTCGCCGACCGCATGGCGACGCTCGTCGAGAACGGTGACCGCCGCGAGGCGGTGAAACGCTACGTCGAGCAGGTCCTCCACCCCGACGGCGTCGACGACCTGGACGCGTGGCTCGCGGAGTGGCCGGTCTGGCCCGACTGCGTGGACCTCGCCGAGGAAGTCGTCCGGATGAACCGTTCGGTCGAGGGCTACCGGCTCCCCGACCGACTCGACGTCGCCGCCCCCGTCCTCGTCCTGACCGGCACCGACGGCCCGGACTTCCTCCGCGAGAGCGCCCGCGCCGTCCACGAGTCGCTCCCGCACAGCCGTCTCGTCGAGTTCGACGGCGTCAGCCACAGCGGTCCCGCCGAAGCGCCGGCACTGGTGGCGGCCGCGGTCGACTCCTTCCTGCACAGTCGGTAGCGGCCGCGAACGCCGTCGCTCGGCGGACTTCGAGTCGAGCCAAGTCGAGTCGCGTCGCGTCGACGCCTCCCGTCAGCGCTCGGGGGCGACGCCGCCCTCGTCTCTCGTCAGGAGGTACAGCACGAACGAGGTGAGCCAGTGTGCGCCCGCGTAGTCCTCGGTGAACGCCGGTTCGAGGCTGTGGTCCACGTGTCGCCGGGCGCTCGCGACGAGTGCGTCGGCGGCCGGGTGGTCGCCGAGGGCGTCCGCGACGTCGGCCATCGCCCACGCCTTCGAGAGGTTCAGCCCCACGAGGTGGAGTTCGAGTCCGCCGCCGTCGGCGTCGACATCGACGGGCCGGAGGATGGCGTCCGACGGCGACTCGGTGAGGGCGGGGGCGAACCCGTCGAACCACTCCCGGAACGCCTCGGGGTCGAGTACGCGTCGCATCAGGTCGGCCTCGGCGAACGCCGGGGAGAGGAAGTCCCACCCCAGCGGTTCGTACTCGACCGGGTAGTCGCGGTCGCTCTGGTAGAACTCGCGGGCCGTCTCAGCGGCCGCCGCCGCGAGGGCGTCGTCGCCGACGACCCGCGCGTAGTCGAGGACGAACTGGAGTGCGAAGGCGGTGTTGTCGTGCGTGCCGACGCGGAACGGCCGGTCCTGCGCGAGGAACTCGCGTTCGACGAGTTCGACGACCCGTCGCTCCAGCGGTTCGAACCGCTCGCGCCACGCCGCCGCCCGGTCGGCGTCCCAGAGGTGCAGTTCCGCGGCGAGGCGCAGGAACCACGCCCAGCCGTACGGCTTCTCGAAGGACTCGTGGTCGGCGAGGTACGACGCCTCTCGCTCGACCTTCTCGCGAGTGATTCGCTCGTCGAGCGTCGAGACGACGTCGGACGCGTCCGGGTGGTCCTCGAACAGTCGGAGTTGGCGGACGAGCGACCAGTGGTTGTGGACGGCCGAGTGCCAGTCGAAACTGCCGTAGAAGACGGGGTGGTCCTCGCTCGGCCGAACCGCGTCGTCCGGCCCCTCGACGGTCCGCGCGAAGTGGGGGTACTCCGTGTCGATGGAGTCCAGCGGGTACGCCGCGAGTTCGCTCTGCAGTTCGGGGTCGATCCAGTCGGCGCGGCCCGACAGCACCGTGGCCGCGTCCGCGGGGAGGGCGTCCATGCGGGATACGTCCCCACGGCATCGATTAGTTCTACTGGTCCGCACGCGCGGTTACCCGTCGTCGCCGTTCACAGGCGGTCGAGACGGGACTCGGCGGCTTCGATGCGAGCGTCGAGTTCTCGCTCGGCGCGGGTTCTGAACGCCGCGTCGTCGAACTCGTCGCCGGCCGCGAGGAACGAGCGGACGGCCCCCACTCTGGCGAACTCGCCGACGCCGAACACGGCCTTCGTCGCGAGAAACGCGTCCGAGACCGGCCGCGCCGCCGCGTACCCGTCGAGGAGGGCGTCTCGAAGGTCGCTCCGCACCTCGTCGCGCCGGGCGATTTCGACGACGTTCTCCTCGACGTCGCGCAACTCCTTCGCGCCGCACCCCGCCTCGGCGTGTTCCCAGTCGAGGACGGCGCGGACGGAGCCGTCGCGGGTGATCAGGTTGTCGGGGGTGAAGTCGCCGTGGAGCAGGACCGGCCCCGACTCCGGGCGGACGAGGTCCGACATCCGTTCGAAGCACTCGACCGCCCGGGCGGCGAGGTCAGAGACGGGCGACTTCCGGGCGGCGTCGGCGTACTCTTCGTACCGGCGGTGGTAGTGGACCCGCCAGTCGGTGACGCCGTCGTCGACGGTCACGCCCCGGACCGTCCCGACACCGACCCGTACCGCTCGAACGCCGTCTGCGCGTGGAGCGTTCCGAGCGCGCGACCCATCTCGCGGACGACCGCTCGCTGTCGTCCCCGCGGGAACGACCGGAACTGACCGATGCTCGACAGCTCGTCCCCGCCGACGTGTTCGACCACCGAGTACGGGTACGGCAGGTCGCCGCCGTCGGGTTCGACGGTCACCGCACCCGGAACCGGCACCGACGTTCGGGCGTCGAGATACCGGTACGCCGCCGCCCCTCGCCGCAACTGCGCCGCCTTCTCCTCCGGCGCGAACTTGAGCACGTACGTCGCGTCGTGGTCGCGGACCGTGAACGCGAACGTGACGCCGCCGTCGCCGGCCGTCGAGTCGCCGTGAATCGCTATCGACGACGCGTCCGGGAACGTCCGTCTCGCCGCTCGACGGGCCTCGGGTTCGCCGACGGTCATCTCGGACCGCCGTTCCGCGGACTCGCGTTCGGCCGCCTGTTCTAGCTCCGTGACGTAGCCTAAACTCGGTAGCATTGCGTGTCTCGCTCGAAATGTGTCTCACTCGGTGTGTTCGTCGGAAGTCGATTCAGGGCGGGAGGAACCCGAGGACCCAGAGCTGCCAGCAGAGTCCGAGTCCCAGGAGGCCCAGCACCGTCTGGTGGACGCGAACGCGGCGCGACCAGTACCCGTTCCGCCACGCGAGCGCCGCGCCGAGGGCCGCACTCGCCGCGAGGAACGCGACGAGCGACGGGAGCGCCAGCACCGCCCGCATCGCCGGCGGCCGCGTGAGGAGCGTGAGCCTGCCGCCGCGCCCCACGACGAACAGGAAGGCCAGCACGAACCCGACGGCGACGACGCTCAGTGCGGTTCCCGCCGCCCGGGCGAGCCACGGGAGAGTGGGCAGGCGGCGTCGGAGTCGCTCTCCGGTTCCCGCGTCCCCGCGTTCGCGCGGCCGTCCCGTCTCCCGCGTTCGTCCTCGGTCCGTCATCCGTCGGCCTCCGTATCGTTCCGGTCGCGTCTGTCTGTCTCCGTACCGTCCCGGCCGCGTCCGT
>NZ_WPCD01000384.1:0-1008 GCF_009741955.1 Halogeometricum sp. CBA1124
CCCCGTCTGAATCGTCGCGAAACCGTCGGCCCGCACGCCGAACCCGACTTTCTTTCGACGCCGCGCCCGCCAGCGACGCGTCTCGCGGTACGCACCGTGGCTGCAACGAACTGCGTCTAGCCCGAGAAGAGTTCGAGATGCGGTGCCGAAAGCGAACTCGATTCGAAAATAATCCGTTCGATGGCAGTTAGGTCGGATTAGCATGAACTAAGTAACGGTCCGCAGAAACGTGACGCAAGATGCAAACACTGCTCTTGAACAGCGAGGACGTTCACGAGAACGCGAACATGGCGGAACTCGTCCCCGCCGTCGAGGAGGCGTTCGCGGCCTTCGAACGCGGCGACGCCCAGATGCCGCCGAAGTCGTACATCGACCTGCCGCAGTACAACGGCGACTTCCGGTCGATGCCCGCCTACATGGACGCCGGCGACTGGGACGCCGCGGGCATCAAGTGGGTGAACGTCCACCCCGACAACGAGGAGCAGTTCGACCTCCCCACCGTGATGGGGACGATGGTGTACTCCTCGCCTGAGACGGCGTTCCCCCTCGCGGTCATGGACGGCACCGAACTGACGATGAAGCGGACGGGGGCGGCCGCCGCCGTCGCCACCGACCACCTCGCCGTCGCGGACGCCAGTTCGCTGGGCATCGTCGGCGCGGGCGTCCAGTCGTACACGCAGTTGGAGGCCATCGCCACCGTGCGCGACATCGAGGAAGTCGTCGTCTCCGACCTCGACGAGGAACGCGTCGCGCGCTTCATCGACGCGTTCGAAGACGAGTTCGACGTCCGCGCGGGGTCGATCGAGGAGGCCGCCTCCTGCGACGTCCTCTCGACGGTGACGCCCGTCGAGGACCCCGTCGTCTCCCGCGACGCCGTCGGCGACCACACGCACGTCAACGCGATGGGTGCGGACGCCGAGGGGAAGCACGAACTCGCCGACGAGATACTGCTGGACGCCAAACTCGTCATCGACGACCACGAGCAGACGACCCACTCGGGCGAGATAA
>NZ_WPCD01000253.1:0-4561 GCF_009741955.1 Halogeometricum sp. CBA1124
GTCGGTCCTGTCCAGACGATGGCGTTGGCGATTGCTTGCCCGTCTCGCGGTCCCAGATGAGGGGTGGTCTCGCGCTGGTTGGTGATGCCGATGGCCTCCAACTGCTCGGCGTCGCCGCCGGCCTCTTCGAGAGCGTCGTGCATCACCGCCTGCGTGTTGTCCCATATCTCCTCGGGGTCGTGTTCGACCCACCCCGGTTCGGGATATATCTGTTCGTGCTTTCGATACGCGTTCGTGACGACTTGCCCGCCGTGGTCGAATACCATGAAGCGGGTACCCGTCGTCCCCTGGTCTACCGCTCCGATATACGTTCCTTCTGTCATGTCACACCAGCTCCGGTTTCGGCAGGGTCGGTACCTACCGCTGACGCCACCGCCACGCGGCGAACGTGTTAACAGACCGCAAGAACTATGATAAATGTTTCTTAGTATTCATGTTTCGGAACGTCGCCGTTCTAGACAGGTGAGCGCGCCGCGAGGGCGCCGCGGCGTTACATCCATAGGTGTTCGGACCAACCTCTACCGATGACACACGATACCGAGGTGCTGGTGGTCGGCGGCGGCGCGACGGGGACGGGTATCGCCCGCGACTTGGCGCTTCGCGGCGTGGACGTGACGCTCGTCGAACGCGGCGGCCTCGCGTCCGGCACGTCCGGCCGGTCGCACGGCTTGCTCCACAGCGGTGCCCGATACGCCGAGGCCGACGCCGTGGGCGCGCGCGAGTGCATCGAGGAGAACCGAATCCTGCGGGAGATAGCCGGCGACTGCATCCGCGACTCGGGCGGCCTGTTCCTGCAACTCCCGGCGGACGACCCCGACTACTTCGAGGCGAAGCGGGCGGCCTGCGAGGAGATAGGCATCCCCGCGGAGACGCTGTCCGGCGACGAGGCGCGGGCCGAGGTGCCGGGCCTCTCCGAGGACGTCGAACGGGCGATGAAGGTGCCCGACGGCGTCGTCTACCCCTCGCGCCTCCTCGCGGCCAACGCCGCGGACGCCCGCGACCACGGCGCGACGATTCTGACGGACGCGCCCGTCGAGGGCGTGCGCGTCGCGGACGGCGAGGTGGTCGGCGTCGACGTCGGCGGGTCGGTGGGCGACACCGTCGTCGCCGAACAGGTCGTCAACGCCGCCGGGGCGTGGGCGGGACAGCTCGGCGCGATGGCCGGCGTCGACGTCGAGATGCGCCCGACGAAGGGCGTGATGGTCTCCGTCCGGTACGACGGACTCGGTCCGGCACTCAACCGCGCCCGCGACCCGGCGGACGGCGACATCATCGTCCCGCACGACAGGGAAGTCGTGTTGGGGACGACGAGCGTCGAGATAGACGACCCGGACGACTACGACGAGTCCGAGTGGGAGGTCGAGGCGATGGTCGAGGCCTGTTCGGAGATGCTGCCGGCCGTCCGCGACGCCGACCACGTCCGGACGTGGTGGGGGGTCCGCCCCTGTACGCGCCGGACGAGGACTCCCGCGAGCGCGCGCGGCATCTCCCGGGGCTTCTTCTGCATCGACCACGCCGCCGACGGCGTCGACAACCTCACGAGCATCGTCGGCGGGAAGCTGACGACGTACCGACAGATGGCCGAGACGACGGCGGACCGCGTCTGCGAGAAACTCGGCGTGAGGCCGACTGCCGGACCGCCGAGGAGCGACTCCCCGGCGCGGACGACCCCGAGCGGTTGGACGCGCTCGTGGCGGAGTTCGGCGGCGCGGGACCGACGGACGAGGACGTGGTCCGCCGCTGAGACGCCCCCGTCGACGGTCCGGATTAACGGTCCGTTTCGCCGCACAGTCTCCCCGTTCGCGCAGACTACTAATCCCCTCTCGTCGCCGACACGACGGCATGCGTCGCAACACACGCAGTCAGGGTCGGACGACGAGACGGACGTTCCTCGCGGGAATCGGGGCGGCGGCGACGGTGTCGGCGGTGGGCGTCGCCGGAGCGAAACCGGACGGCGCGCCGCGGAAGGTGGTACTCCGGTCGAAGGACGCGGACGCGCTCGCGGCGCGGGCGTTCCCGACGACGGACGAGGCGTACTCGAAGCGCGGGTCGTGGTTCACGACCGGTGACGACGCGGACGGGGCGGCGGGGAGCGACAAGCTCCAGTTCTACCTCTCCCCGACGGCGAAACCGTTGAAGCTCGGGTCTTCACGGTGGGAGACATCCAGTCGCTCACGTATCACACGAAGAAGGTGGGCGCTCCGGTCGACGGGAGCAACGCGCCGAACATCTACGTCAACGTCTACACCGAACCCGACGGCGTCGACGACACGGCGTCGTGGTACGGCTACAGACTGACGCTGGAACCGTACCTCTCGCGGAACCTCATGGCTCCCGCGGACGAGTGGGTGGAGTGGTCGACTGAACCGGGGACGAACCAGCTGACGGTTTTCGACGCGGCGAAGGCGGGCGTGTTCGGATTCTACGGCCAGCCGACGCTGCAGGACCTGCAGTCGGGGACGGTGAACTGGAAGCAGGACTACGGCTACGGCGCCGACGAGGAGATAGACTACGCCTCAGAAGAGGTGAAGTACATCGTCTTCGACACCGGGAGCGGGTGGGCCGACAACTACGAGGCTACCTTGACGCCATCGAACTCGTGGTGAACGCGGGCCGCGGCAACTCCGGGAAACCGACCGCGCTCAGAATCGAACTGGAAGCCTGAGTCGGCGGGCGAGGCGGACGGCGACGCGCCCGTCGACCGGCGGCGCGTCGCTCAGACCAGCGCCTCTTCGAGTAGTTGGAGGGGGTGTTTGATGTCGTAGCCGGTACCGTGTTCCATCTGCATCGAACAGGTCGGACACTCGGTCATGCCGACGTTCCCCTCGGCGTGGCTCATGTGGTCGAACATCTCCTCGCCGATCTTCATCGAGGTCTCGTACTTCTCCTCCTTCCAGCCGTACGTCCCCGAGATGCCCGAGCAGGAGTCGCCCACGTCCTCGATGGTGACGCCGTCGAGTTCGCGGAACAGTTCGACCGCCTGCCGGTCGAGCCCCTGGTTCCGGGCGTGACACGGCGCGTGGTAGGCGAACGACTGCTCCTCGACGGAGGCGCTCTCCAGTTCCGATTCGAGGTCCTCGTGGATGCGGAGGTACTCCATCGCCTCGTAGGTGTGGGCGGCGACTTCGGCGGTGCCGTGGAACTCGAACAGTTCGGGGTACTCCTGCTTGAGCGACATCGAACAGGAGGTACAGGACGCAACCACGTCGTACCCCTCGTCGATGAGGTCCGAGAACTCCGAGACGTTCACCTCCGCGGCGCGTCCGGCGTCGTCGAGCATGCCGTTGGCGAACATCGGTGTGCCCGAACAGCGCTGTCTCGGGACGGCTATCTCGTAGCCGAACTCCTCGTAGACGCGGACGAGCGCTTTCGCCACCTCGGGCGTGTTGTAGTTCGAGTAACAGCCGTGGAAGTACGCGATGCGCTTGTCCTCCGAGGACACCTGCGCGCCGCCGCGTTCGGCCCACCACTCGCGGAACGTCTGCTGTGCGAACTCGGGGAACTCGCGTTCGGCGGTGATGCCGAGCGTCTTCTCGTACAGCGTCTGCACGAGGGAGTTGCCCATCACGAAGTTCGCCAGTCGCGGCACCTTACTCGCGAACTCGGCCGAGAGGCGGTAGTTCGCGAGAATCCTGTTCCGGATGTACTCCCGGGAGAGCTTGTCCATCTGCTCGTCGACGTACTCCCCGCGGGCGGTGTTGTGCATCTGGCTCAGGGGGACGCTCGACGGACACGCGTCGTCACAGCGCATGCAGTTCGAACACGACATGATGGAGTCGTCGATGTCCTGGTCGTCCTTGCGCTTCAGCCGCCACTGTTCGGGGCCCTGGAACTTCGGGCCGGGGAAGTCGTCGTTCACCTCCGCGACCGGACAGGACGTGTCGCAGGAGGTACACTTGTAGCAGTTGTCCGCGCCGGGGCGGAGGTCCATCTCCGTCTCGTCGTCGAACACCTGCACCGGTTCGAAGTCGCTCTGTTCGTCTGGGGTCGGGTTCGTTGGGTTCTCTGCGTCGCTCATGTGGTCAGGCTTCCTCCCCCGCGCGGCCGCCCGCGACGGCCGCCGTCGCCAGCGAGACACCGCTCGCGGAGTGTTCGCGCGCCACGTCGGCACCGCCGACGACGCCGCCCGCGGCGCGGAGATTCGAAAAGTGTGGTTCGCCACCCGCCGTGGTGGGTCGCAGTTCCTCGTCGGGGACGACGCCGAACCGCGCGAACGCGTGGTCGCCGAACGCCGCCGACTCCGACCAGTCGTACCGGTCGTCGGGGTGCGGGACGTGACAGTCGAAGACGGGTTCGGTGACGCTCTCGCGGTCGGAGTCGATGCCCTTGCGACCAGTCCGCCCGTCGCGAGGACGAACTGCTCGGCGTGGTAGGGGACGCGCTTACCCTGTCGGTCCACGTACACTGCCTCGATTTCGCCGTCGTCGGACTCGTAGCCGACGGCGGGGTTACCCGTGGCGATGCGCACGCCCGCCTCGTCGAGGGCGTCGAACAGGCGGTCGTTCTCGTTCGTGCCGTCGCTCGGACCCGAGGAGTCGGGCTGGTCGTTCGTCGAGACGCC
>NZ_WPCD01000072.1:0-15309 GCF_009741955.1 Halogeometricum sp. CBA1124
CTCGGCGGCCGCGACCAGTTCCTCGGCGCGTTCCCGCGTCGCCTCGACCGGTTTCTCGCAGAGAATCGCCTTGCCGTGGTCGGCCGCCGCCTCGGCGTGGGGCAGGTGAAGCGCGTTCGGCGTGCAGATGTAGACGGCGTCGTACGCGTCGGTGGCCTCGCCGGCCTTGAACTCCTCGTAAGTGAGCGTCGCCTCGACGTGTGGCACGTCCTCGGCCACCTCGTCGCCCTTCTCGTGGCTACTGCTAACGAGGACGGTGGTCTCGCAGAACTTCGAATCCGCGACGGCGGGTATCGCCTGCTCGCGCGTCCACCAGCCGAGGCCGACCATCGCCAGACGGAGCGTTCCCGACTCCAGCCGCTCCCAGTCGCGCGCGGTGACACCTCGCAGGAACTCGTCTACTGTCATGGTACGGCAGTTCAGCGGAACGAGCAAAAGTGTAGTGGGAGCGTCGGTGACGGTCACCGACCGAACCGCGAGGCGTCGGTGGCTTTTTCCACGGCGGCGGAGATGGACGGCTATGAACGACCAGACCCCGTTCCGGTCGCCCGAGTGGCTCCGTCGAGATGCCATCGACGCCCTCCACTTTCACCGAGAGCGGTCGGTGGACACCCACTTCGGCGGCTACGTCGCACAGGTGAGCGACCGCGACGGCGCCATCTACGACTCGCGGACGAAGCACCTCGTCCCCACCGCGCGCTTCGTCTTCACGTTCAGCGTCGGCAAACTCCTCGACGGCCCGGTGTGGTGCGAACCGGCCGCCGAACACGGCCTCTCGTACCTCCGAAACGTCGCCTACGACGAGGAACGGGACGGCTACGCGTGGCTGTTCGAGGGGCGAGAACCGACCGACGAGACGCGGTCGACGTACGGCCACGCGTTCGTCCTCCTCGCGTACGCAACGGCCACGCGCGCCGGCATCGGCGACGTGGCGGACCGCATCGGAGAGACGTTCGACATCCTCGACGAGCAGTTCTGGGAGGCCGACCACGGGGCGTTCGCCAGCAACCGGACGGCCGACTGGGAACCCGCCGAACCGGACTACCGGGGACAGAACGCGAACATGCACGCCACCGAGGCGTTGCTGGCCGCCTACGAGGCCACCGGCGAGGAACGATACCGCTCGCGGGCGGCGACGGTCGCAGAGACCATCGCGCGGGACAAACCGGACGAAGCTGACGGACTGCTCTGCGAACACTTCACGTCCGACTGGGAGGTTGACTGGGAGTACAACCGCGACGAGAAGGCCGACCTGTTCCGCCCGTGGGGCTACCAACCGGGTCACATGCTGGAGTGGGCGAAACTGCTCGTCCGCCTGCACCACCACGACGACGCCGACTGGTACCTCGACAGGGCCGAGCGCTTCTTCGACGCCTCCGTCACCGACGGCTGGGACGACGAACGCGGCGGCTTCTACTACACCATCGACCGGGAGGGCGAACCCATCGTGGACGCGAAGTACACGTGGGCGCTGGAGGAGGGACTGGGCGCGGCGGCGCGACTGGGCGCGACGACGGGCGACGACCGCTACTGGAGCTGGTACGACCGAATCCACGACTACCTGCACGAGTACGCGACGAACCGCTCGCTCGGCATCCGCTACGAACGGCTCACGCCCGACGGATCGATTCACCCGAGCATCGACGACGACCCCGAAGGTCAAGAGCGGCTACCACCACGTCAACGCCTGCTACGAGGTGCTGGAGTCGCTGGACGCCGTCTGACCTCCGGTTCCCGTCCGGAGCCTCCCGCCAGAGAGTCGGCAACCCTTGGCCGTTCACCGACACTTATCAGCCGAACCGTCGAACGTCGACTATGACATCGTTCGCGTTCCAACTGTACAGCCTGCACGCGGTGGACGACCCACTCCCGACCGTCGTCGAACGGGTCGGCGAGACTGGGTTCGACGGCGTCGAACTCGCCGGACTCGGTGATGCAGACCCCGAGGACGTCGGTGACGCCCTCGAACGGACGGGGCTCGAACTCGCGGGGGCGCACGTCGGCATCGAGGAACTGGAGGCGAACGCCGAAGCCGTCGCGGAGACGTACGGCGCACTCGGCTGTGAGAACGTCGTCGTGCCGTGGTTCGAGCCCGAGGAGTTCGAGGACCGAGCGTCCGTCGAAGCGGCGGGCGCGCGCCTGACGCCGTCGCCGAGGACCTCGCGGAGTACGACCTCTCTCTGCACTACCACAACCACGACCAGGAGTTCGCGGACCTCGACGGCGAACCGGCTCTGACGCGCCTGATGGAGGCGACGGAAGACGTCTCCTTCGAACTGGACCTCGGGTGGGTCGGCGCCGCCGGCTACGACCCGCTCTCGTACCTCGACGACCACGCCGACCGGATACGTCTTGTCCACCTGAAGGATTACCACGCCGAGGCGGGCGAACCCGCCGAAGTCGGCGAGGGAGACATCGACGTCGAGGAAACCGTTTCGGCGGTCCGCGACCACGGCTTCGACTGGCTGATATACGAGGCAGAGGAGCGTCCGGACTCCTACGAGACGCTCGACAACGCCGCCGAGATTGTCGAAAGGTACTGGTAGCAGCGCGGCGAGCGCCGAACTCGGGCGGAACCACTAGCTCCCCGCCTCGAACGACCGACGAACGGCAGGCGGGTATCAGCGCGGCCACGGCCGTGCGCGTCGAGCGTTACGATACTATAGCTGTGAAGCTCAGGGGCAGGTCACCACCGGTCGAGTGGCGGACGAACGTAGACTGTTCTCGTGGCCCCGCGTCGGGTCGATGAACGACGGGCGAGTGGTGTCGTCCGGACCCGCGACTACCGTTCGGCGTCGACGGGGAGCATCTTGACTCCGTACCGCGTGACGCCCTCCTGCGTGTAGACGCGTCGGACGGTCGCGGTCAGTTCGTCGCCGACGCCCGGTTTCCCGTCCGTCTCGACCACCTGCATCGGCGCGCTGACCGTGCCGCCGTCCGGCCCGTCGAGGGCGACGACGGCGCTGGCGTACGCCCCGTCGCGGGCCTGTTGCTCGACGAACTCCGGCGGTGCCCCGCCCTGTCCGATGACCGTCGCCGCCTCGACGGTGCCGGTGCCGGGGAGGGTGACCTCGGCGTAGCTATCGCGCGTACCGCAGGACGAACACGCGCCCGACGGCGGGAACGAGAGCGACCCGCAGTCCCGGCATCGGCCGGCGACGAGACGGTGTCGCTGGGGGAGCGTCCGCCGCCAACTCGGCACGCTGACGTACGCGCCGCCGCCCTCGGGTTCGCCCGGAGTCACGACGCCGCGGAGGCGGAGGTACTCGGCGTAGGAGCGTTCGACGGTCCCCTCGGTCGCCGACGCGGTCGGAACGTCGCCGTCGACGAGGACGGCCGTCGACTCGCTTCCCGCGCCGTAGCCGACGACGAGGACGCGCGACGCGCCGCCGTCGAGCGCGTTCGCCAGTCCGAGAAGCGGCGTCGCCGCGCCCGCGTCGCCGAGTTCGTGGACGGTCGCCCCCGCCCGAATCGTCTCGGGTTCGAGGCCAACCTCGTCCGCCGCGCGGTACGGCAGGTCCCCGTCCGGACCGCCGAGGGCCGCGCGTCCGGGTCCGGGTCCGCGTCGAGTCTGGCGACGCTTCCGCCGACCGTCTCGCGGTACGCCCGCCGGTCGTACTGGGTGACGCCGAGCGCTCGCGTCTCGCTCTCGCCGGCCGGTCTGAACCGCGTTCCCGGGTACGTCGCGGTGTGCGTCGCCCGGTCCGTGACCGCGCCCGCGCCGTCGGCGGTGAGGACGACTGCCGCCGCGCCCGCGCCCGCCCCGTGTTCGACGTCGCCGTCGGGGGCACCGCGAGGAGCGTCGCTGGCGACGACGAGCACCGTCTCGCCGTCACCGGCGTCGAGTCCGAGCGTGACCGCTTCGACGCCGACGTTCGCGCTCCCGGCGAGTTGCGTCGTCGTCGCGTCCGCCGCGAGACCGAGGAACGAGACCAGTCTGGCCGTCGCCGACTCCACCTCGGTCGGCGGCGTGGTCGTGCCGAAGACGAGCGACGTGACCGCACCCGGGTCCGTCCCGGCCGCCGAGAGCGCACGTCGGGCGGCCTCGTAGGCCATCGTCAGCGTGTCTTCGTCCGCGCCCGTCACGGACTTCTGCCGGATGCCCGCGCCGTCGAACCGCCCCCACGCCTCGCGTATCGTCTCCGCGGTGACGTAGTTCCGCGGCGCGTACGCGCCGACGCCCGCGGGTCCGAGCGTCATCGCGCCGCCTCCCGTTCGAGGACGTGGACGACGGTGGCACCGCCGCTTCCGCCGACGTTGTGGGTGAGTCCGTACGTCGGGTCGTCCAGTTGTCGTTCGCCCGCGTTCCCCGTCAGTTGGTCGAACGCCTCGACCAGTTGGCCGGTGCCCGTCGCGCCGATGGGGTGCCCCTTCGACTTCAGGCCGCCCGAGGTGTTCACCGGCAGGTCACCGCCGGGGTCGGTGACGCCCTCGCGGAGGAGCGTCGCCGCCTCGCCGGGGTCGCAGAAGCCGAGGTCCTCGTAGGCGACGAGTTCGGCGATGGCGAAGCAGTCGTGCACCTCGGCGAAGTCGAGGTCCGCCGGTCCGACGCCGGCCATCTCGTAGGCCCGCGTACCGGCCTCCTTCGAGGCGGAGATGGCCGTGTACGAGTCGCGGTCGGCGAGTCCGACCCGGTCGCTGGCGGCGCCGACGCCCGCGACGCGAACCCGTTCGTCCGTGTACTCCCCGACCACGTCTCCGCTCGCGAGGAGGACGGCGGCGGCGCGTTCGGGGCGGCGGCGGAGGGCGTCGCGCAGACGAGCTGAGAGCGACCGAGAGTGACGCGAGAGCCGAGACACGGTGCGTCAGTCGCCGTAGCGGGAGTCGTCTTCGGGTCGCTGCTCCCGCGGGAACCACGCCAACTCGTGTCCGGCCTCTATCTCCACGACGACGGGCCCGTCGTCGGGCACGTTCTCGTCGTGGTTGTGCATGCACTGGACGCGTTCGCCCGTCTCCAGTTCCACCTCGTAGAGGAACGTCGGGCCGAGGTAGCGCCGGGCGGTGACGCGGCCGGACGGCTCCTCGTCGGCGCCGCAGGCGCGCGCGGACACGTCGTCCGGGCGGACGAGCACGTCGATGCGCGTGTGGTCGTACTCGGGGGCGAGCCCGTGAATCTGCTCGCGCGGGACGCGCCCGAGGTCAGTCTCGACGGAGTTGCCGGAGACGTAGCCGGGGATGAAACTCGCGTAGCCGAGGAAGCCGGCGACGAAGCGCGACTCGGGGTGCTGGAAGACGACTTCGGGGTCGCCCACCTGTTCGAGGTTGCCGTCGTTCATCACGGCGACCCGGTCGGAGATGGAGAGCGCTTCCTCCTGGTCGTGGGTGACCGAGATGGCGGTCACGCCCGCCTCCTTCAGGATGTCGCGCACCTCCTCGCGCATCTGCACGCGCAGGTCCACGTCGAGGTTCGAGAACGGTTCGTCGAGCAGGAGGATGTCGGGTTCGGGGGCGAGCGAACGCGCGAGGGCGACGCGCTGTTGCTGCCCGCCCGAGAGTTCGTCGGGGTAGCTGTCGCCCTGTCCGGGCAGGTCCACGAGGTCCAACAACTCGTCCACGCGGCGGTCCGTCTCCGCTTCCGAGTAGTCCACGAGTCCGAACGCGATGTTCTCGCGGGCGGTGAGGTGCGGGAACAGCGCGAACTCCTGGAAGACGACGCCGACGCCGCGTTCCTCGGGCGGCACGAAGTCGTCGCCCGAGACGGTCCGGCCGTTCAGTCGGACGGCGCCGGCGTCGGGGCGTTCGAGGCCCGCGAGGAGTCGGAGCGTGGTCGTCTTCCCGCAGCCCGAGGGGCCGAGGAGCGTGAGAATCTCGCCCTCACGGACCGACAGCGACAGGTCGTGGATGACTTCCTCCGTGCCGTACGACTTCTGGAGGCCGTCCAGTTCGAGGACGACGTCGGACTCGCCGTCGTCGTCCGACTGCCGGTTCGGTGCGTCTGTGGGTTGGGTCGTTGTGGTGCTATTTGACATCGTATCCCTCCTGCGTGATGATGACGAGCATCGACAGCCCGGAGACGAAGAGGAGGACGAGTGCGGGTATCGCCGCCTGTCCGAAGTACCCCGATCCGTACGCTGCCCAGATATGAGTCACGAGCGTTTTAAACTCCGGCGGTCGCAGCAACAGCGTCGCCGGCAGTTCCTTCATCGTCGTGAGGAACACCAGCGCCGCGCCGCCAAACAGGCCGGGAGCGACGAGGGGGAGCGTGACGTGGCGGAACGCGCCGACGGAGGTTCGCCCGAGCGTCCGCGCCGCCTCGGGGAGCGAGGGGTCCACCCGCAGGAACGAGGCGCGGAGCGACCCCACCGCCTGCGGCAGGAAGCGGATGACGTAGGCGAACACGAGCAGGTACAGCGACTGGTAGATGGGCGCGCCGACGGAGCTTCCGAAGTAGACCAGCGCGAGGCCGAGGACGACGCCGGGGACGGCGTAGCCGACGTACGTCGCGCGCTCGAAGTACGACGACAGCCGGTCGCCGTGTCGCGCCGAGAGGTACGCGACGGGAACCCCGGCCACGACGGCGACGAGGGCGGCGGCCGTCGAGACGGAGACGGAGTTGAGGGCGTACTGCCACCGGAACGCGAGCGACTGGTTGACCGAGGCCGACGAGGTGCCGAGCCACGTCACGAGGATGGCGAGGGGGACGACCAGCGCGAGTCCCGCGACGGCCGCGCAGAACGCCATCGCGGGGAGCTTCCACTTGCCGAGCGGAACCACGTCGCGGGACCGGCCCCCGGCGGAGGTGCGTTCGTCGCCGCGAATCCGCGACTCCAGCCAGAGGATGACGAACGTCACGCCGACGAGTTGCAACGAGAGCAGCGTCGCCATGTCCTGCCCGAACGCGCCGAACTCGACGAAGATGACGCGCGTGAACACGTCGTAGCGCATGATGGAGGGCGTCCCGAAGTCCGAGAGGACGTACAGCCCGGCCAGCAACGCGCCGGCGGCGACGGCGGGGCGAATCTGCGGCACCGTCACGCGCTTGAACGCCTCCCAGCGCCCGTGTTCGAGCGTCCGCGCGGCGTCGATGAGCGTCGTGTCCATCGACTTCAGCGACGCCCGGGCCGTGATGTAGACGTACGGGTACGTGTAGAGCGTCAGCACCAGCACGGTGCCCTCCAGCCCGTATATCTCGGGGAGTCGCTCGACGCCGAACGGCGCGAGGAACCGCTGGAAGCCGCCCCGGGGGCTGAACGCCGAGACGAACGCGAACGCGCCGATGTAACTCGGGATGACCAGCGGTAACGAGACGGCGACGGTCCAGAAGCGCCGGAACGGCAGGTCCGTGCGGACGGTCAGGTAGGCCAGCGGCACCCCGAGCAGGACGCACGCCGCCGTCGAGAGCGTCACGAGGACGGTGCTGTTGACGAAGACGGTGAGCGTCGTCGGGCGCGTGAGCAGCGACACCGCCTGCGTGAAGCCGACGTCGAGGCTGGTCTTCACCAGCCACAGAAGCGGGAGGACGACGGCGGCGGCGACGGCACCGCTGGCGACGGTCAGACCGAGGGGTGCGTCGGTCTGCTCGTCGGGGTCGCCGCCTTCGGTGGTGGTTCGCTGCTCGGTTGCCATTGGGTGTCGGCGTCCTCAGAGGATACCGGTCTCACGCAGGAGCCGGATCGTCCCCTCGAGGTCCGCCAGTTGGGTGAGGTCTAACCCCTCCGGCGGGTTCAACTCGTCGATACTCGGCAGGCGGCCGATGGGCTCGACTTCGGGCACGAGAGGGTACTCGAACGTCGTTCGCGCGAAGTAGTCCTGCGCCTCCGCCGAAAGGAGGTGGCGGACGAAGTTCGACGCCAGCGAGGCGTCTTCGGCGGTGTCCATCACGCACGCCCCGGCGACGTTGAAGATGGCGCCGGCGTCGCCCTCCGTGAACGCGGTCCTGAGCGGAGCGCCCAGCCCGCGCCGCGCCAGCACGCGCTGGATGTAGTAGTGGTTCGTGAACCCGGCCGAAATCTCGCCGTCGGCGACGGCGCGGGCGACCTGGAACTCGTCGGCGTACTGGCTGACGCCGAGTTCCTGAACGCCGTTCAGCCACTGTCGGGTCGCCTCCTCGCCCTCGAGGATGCGCATCGCCGTGACGAACGCCTGGAACGACGAGTAGGTGGGCGCCCAGCCGAGTTCGTCCTGGAAGCGCGACTGGTCGGGGAACGACATGATGCCGTCCGGGATGTCCGACTCCGAGAACGTGTTCGTGTTGTACGGTATCGACCGGGCGCGACCGGAGGTGCCGACCCACATGCCGTCGGGGTCGTAGAAGTTCTGCGGGACGAACTCCAGCACCTCCTGCGGGAGCGCTTGCGTCCGGTCGCGCTGTTTCAGCGCGCCCAGCGACCCGGCGTTGACCGAGTAGAACACGTCCGCGGGACTGTTCTGCCCCTCCGTGACTATCTGGTTGACGAGTTCGGCGGCGGAGTTGTAGAGGGGCCGGACGGTGAAGTCCGGGTAGAGGTCCTCGATGTAGCCGATGAGTTCGCCGACGAGTGCTTCCCCGCGGCCGGAGTACAGCGTGAGTTCGCCCTCGAGGTCGGGCATCTCCTGCATCGAGACGGCGTCGGAGAGGTCGCGGCCGCCGAACGGCGACCGACCGGAGCCGATCTGTTCGGGGGCCGACCCGGCCGCCGTTCCGGTGCCGGTGCCCGCCGCTTCGGTGGCGGTGCCCGTCCCCGTCTCCGTTCCGCTACCTGTCAGTCCGTTACAACCCGCAACACCGGTGATACCCACGGCCGCGGCGGCTTCGAGGAATCGTCGCCGACTTCGGCCGCGAGGCTCACCGTCCTGTTCGTCCATAGTGTTTTAGGCCAGCCTAATCCGTTTATAATTTCCGGTTCGTCTGTCGGGCGACGGTCGGTGTCGAGGCAGTCGCTCAGTCGTCCGCGGCGACGGAGACTGCTTCCGCCTCGGCACCCGCCTCGATGTCGTCCAGACAGGCCAACCAGTCGCGCCAGTATTCCCCGCAGTGTTCAGGAACGCGCCGTTGTTCCAGTCGGCGAAGTCGCCGTCGGCGAGGGCGTCGGCCATCGTCTCGGCCGCCTCCGTCCACGTCGTCGCGTCCGCGCCGGCGTCGTCGACGACTTCCCAGACGTGTTCGTTCAGTTCGAGTCCGGGCACCTCGTTGTTCAGGTCGTCGAACGTCGGCCGCGGCGCCTTGTTGTGTTCGCAGAGGGGGTAACCCGTCAGCACCTCGCCGTCGAGGAGGTCCGCCGCGCGCTTGAGGAAGACGCCCGACCAGATGTCGTCGAACCGGCCCACGTCCCACTCGTTGTCGTCCATCGGCAGTTGGTAGAACGCCGGAATCACCTCCCGTTCGAAGGCGAGGTTCATCGAACAGACGGTGAGATACTGGCCGACGTCGGCGACGAAGTCGCCGGTGAAGTCGGCCTTCTCCGTCCGTGTCTGTGCCTGCCCCTCCAGGTCGCCGTCCATGAGGATGCGGACGGCGTCGAGGTCCGGCACGTTCGTCCACAGGCCCTGCGAGGCGACGACGTTCTCCACCGGTCGGGTCTGCGTCTCCACCGACTCGTCCATCGCGGAGTAGGGGTATCCGCGGGGGTACAGACCGTGCTCCTCGGCGTTCTGGTAGAGCACGTTCACCCAGCGTTCGTCCGAGCGCACCGACTCCAGTTCGCCCTCGTAGTCGAGGTTGCCGAGGTGGCGGCCGAAGAAGTCCCACTCGTCGTGCGGCAGGGTGTCGTCGTCGATGAACACGCCGCGCTCGAAGCGGGGGTTCGCCCACATGTAGAGGAGACCGAAACTCGTCTGCGCGTGCGACGCCGCCGGAATCAGGTGCGTGTACGACTCCAGTCCGCGTCGCTCGAACCACTCCTCGCGCGCCGACCCGTCGTACACCGCGCCCGCGACGCCCTCGTCTTCGAGCATCGCCTCCATCGCCTCGGTGTCGCAGAAGTCCTCGGTCACGAGGAGGACGAACAGTCTGTCGAGGTCGAAACCGTGCTCGCGGGCGTTCTCGAAGTACGCTCGCATGCACTCGTACTCCCGAATCGTCGGAACGACGACGCAGATGTCCTGACTCATTACTCCCCTCTGTTTAGGCCAGCCTAAAATGTCTGTCGTTCCCCGCCGGTCGCCTCGCTCGAAGCCGTCGCGTTCATACCCTCCCGCCGGCGAACGTCGTGCGTGTCGCGTCCACTCACCGTCGGCGTCCGGGCCTCGCTGCTTCTGACCGTGGCGGGAGCGACGGCGTGGGTGACGGGCGTCCCCGCGCTGTTCCCCAGTCTCGGTCCGTCGGCGTTCGTCCTCGCGTTCCGGGACCGCGGCCCGACGCCGCGGGCGGTGCTCGGCGGTCACGCCGTCGGCGTCGTCTGCGGCCTCCTCTCGTACGCCGCCGTCTCGACGCTGTTCGCCGTCCCGGCGACGCCGCTGGACTTCGGGACGCCGTGGCTGGTCCTCAGCGGTATCGCCGCCGTGGGGCTGACGAGTTCGGGGATGCTCGCCGTCGACGCCGTCCACCCGCCCGCGTGCGCGACGACGCTCATCGTCGCCCTCGGGTTGATGTCCGCGCTGTGGGAGGCGGCGCTGGTGCTCCCGGCGGTGGGGTCGCTACTGGTCGTCGACGCCGCACTCGCCCGCTACCTGCCCGTCCGCCCGGTCAGTTCCGCCAGCAGGTAGACCGCCTCGTCCTTCGACAGCGGGTCGTTCGCGTTGCCGCACTGCGGCGACTGGACGCACGCCGGACAGCCGTCCTCGCAGTCGCAGTCCCGAATCAGCCCGTGCGTCCGGCGCAGGAGCGTCTCCACCTCGCCGTACCCGCTCTCGGTCAGTCCGACGCCGCCGGGGTAGCCGTCGTACACGAAGACGGTCGACTGGTCGGTGTGCGAGTGGTGCGGCGTCGACAGGCCGCCGACGTCCCCTCGGTCGCAGAGAAAGGAGAGGGGGAACAGCGAAATCATCCCGTGTTCGGCGGCGTGGATGCCGCCGTTGAAGCCGTAGTCGCCGCCCGAGAGGTCGTACTGGCCCAGTCCGTCCCCGCGTTCGGCGTCGCCGATGGCGCGCATCCGCCGTTCGACGTCCTCGGGGACGGTGTAGTAGAGCGCCTTCGTCCGGAGCGTCGTCTCCGGCAGGTCCAGCGACTCGCGGCCGATGGCCTCGCCGCGCTTCGGGTCGCGGCGCTCGAACCCGGTGATTCGCTTGCGCATCGTCACTCGGCGAACCTGACCTCGGTGTCGGGCCGGGCCGACAGCGGTTTCGACCGCAGGTCCGCCTCGACGGTTATCTCCTTGTCGTGCAGGACGCGCGTGTAGTAGTCCGCCCACGTCGGCTGGAGGACGGCCGTGTCGCGGTTCAGGTCGAGTTCCGTCACCTCGTAGGACTGGCCCTGATGGTGGTATATCGCGCCGGGGTGGGCGTCCCGCAGGGCGTCGCCGAACGACAGCGACGCGACGACGTCGTTCGACCGGCCGTCCAGCAGGTCCACCTCCCGGCTCTCGATGGTGCGCAGGCTCATCTCGTGTTGCGGGCTGCCGCCGCCCGAGTGGGTCCACCGGACGCCCTGTGCGGTGTCGCGGCGTTCGAGTCGGCCGGCCGCCTCCAGGTCCGACACCACCTCTGGCGTCGTCTCCCCGAAGTGCCTGTCGTCGTCGGGCTTCAGCCAGTTCTCGGCGGCGGCGCTGGCGACGTGGTCCGGGAGTAGTTCCTCGTTCACGGGGTTGCAAACGGCGCGCTCGGGGTCCCCCTCCCAGAACTCCTCGGGGTAACGCAGCAGGTACTGGTCCAGTTGGTCCTCGCCGCCGACGAGGACGACGAGGGCGTCGTCGTCGCCGCGGCCCGCGCGCCCCGCCTGCTGGAACGTCGACATCCGCGTGCCGGGGTAGCCGTCCATCACGACGGCGTCCAGTCCGCCCACGTCCACGCCGAGTTCGAGCGCGTTCGTGGACCAGACGCCGGTGACGCTGTCGTCGTGGAGGCCACTCTCTATCTCCCGCCGCCGCTCGTGTTTCAGCGCGGCTGATAGGCGGCGACGCCCGCGGCCGCCTCGCTCCGACCGCGCTCTCGGAGTTCCTCGGCGCTCTCGGTGGCGTAGCGCTCGGCGGCCTGTCTGGCGCGCGTGAACGCCAACGTCTGGTGGCCTCGCGAGAGCAGGTCCACGAACAGTCGCTTCGTCTCGACGTGGCTCGACCGGCGACGGCCGCTCCCGCCCCGGTCGCCCTCGTACTCGGGCGGGTTCCACAGCACCCAGTGGGTCGCGCCCGTTCCGCTGGCGTCCTCGTCCACGAGGCGGAACGACGACTCGGACTTCCCGGTGATGCGCGCGCGTGTTCGACGGGGTTGCCGATGGTCGCCGAGCAGCAGACGTACTGCGGGTCCGACCCGAAGCGCTCGCAGATGCGGTTCAGGCGGCGGAGCGTGAGGGCGACGTGACTGCCGAACACGCCGCGGTAGCCGTGCACCTCGTCTATCACCACCGTCTCCAGCGAGGAGAAGAACCACTCCCAGAGGCGGTGCGCGTGGGGTAGGAGGGCGTAGTGCAGCATGTCGGGGTTCGAGAGGAGGACCGTCGGGCGCCGGTCGCGCACGTCCCGCTTCTCGCTCTTCGAGAGCCGACCCGTGTACTGCGCGACGGAGACGCGACTGCCGAAGCCGAGGCCGCGGGCGAGGTCCGACAGCGTCTCCTCCTGGTCGGCGACGAGGGCGTTCTGCGGACCGAGGTAGAGGGTGCGTCCGCCGTGGTCCATCGCTCGCTCGAACGCCGGCACCGTGTAGGCGAGGCTCTTTCCGCTGGCCGTCCGCGTGGCGAGGACGACGCTGTCGCCGTCGCGGACGGCGTCGATGGCCTCGGCCTGGTGGCGGTAGAGTCGGTCGATGCCGCGGTCCGCGAGCGCGGATTCGAGGCGCGATTCGAGCGTCACGTCCGCGAACTCGGGGTCGCGCGCCGGGACCCGCCGGTGGTCGCGTATCTGTCCCTCGTAGTACGGCCGGTCCCGAAGCCACGCGACGAGTTCGTCCACGTCGGTGCTCCGGCCGACGCCGACCTGACCGTTTCGGTCGTGACACGGACTAGCACGCGCTCCAGCACCGTTTTGCCGTCGCGGTCCTAACCTCCGCTCATGCCCGAGTACGACGCGGTTCTCGTGTACGACGGTGAGTGCCCGTACTGTTCCATCGCGGCGAGAGCTCCGGGAACTGGACACCGTGGGCGCCATCTCGTGGTACGACGACGCCGCGCAGGCGTTTCTCGAACGCCAGTTCGGCGAGACGCCGTTCGCCATGTTCCTCGTGGACCGCCGCGAGCGACGCGTCTACGCGGGGCGGTCCGCCGCCGAGGAACTCGCGGACCGGGCCGGCACGCCCGGCATCGTCAGTTCGCTCGTCCGCGACAACTACGAGCGAATCGCCAAGGCGGTCGGCCTCGCCAGCGGACGCGGCCGCGACCCGGCCGACTACCACGACGTGTATCCGCTGGACGACGCGGCCGGCGACTTGTTCGACGAACTCGTCGACGCCGCGGCCGAACGGCCCGAAGCCCTCTCGTAGATGGTCGTCGTCGTCGACCCGGCGGCCGTCGCCGCCGGCGCGGACGAACTCGGAATCGGCGCGGGCGACGCGCCGCCGGGAACCTACGCGCTCCTGTTCGAGACGCCCGCGGCGACGGAGATTTCCGTCGGGTCGCTCGGGGCCGTCGCGTTCCCGGCGGGCGCCTACGCCTACGTCGGAAGCGCCTTCGGGTCGAACGGCCTCGGACGCGTCGCCCGACACTGCCGCGTCGCCGCCGGCGACCACGACGTGCGCCACTGGCACGTCGACTACCTCGGCGGACACGCGACGTGGAACTCGTCGGTATCGCCGCCGCGCCTCGCCGAGACGTCGAGTGCGCCGTCGCGACCGGACTCGGACCGGAGTCGTCGCCGGTTCGCGGGTTCGGCGCGTCGGACTGCGACTGCCACGCGCATCTCGTCCGTCGGGCGGATAGACAGACGCTCCGCTCTGCGGTGGTGAACTGTTTCGAAGGGAAAGAACTGGGGGAGGACCCCCAGTGACCGCGCCGGTCCGGGCAGGCCAGCGCGGATAACTGCCGGTTGTCAGAGGCACCCCGGCAAGACTACGTAGTGTTCATACTGACTTATAATCACCTGTCGAGTTCTCACTCACGCCTCGGTACTAGCTTAAATTTCTTGCGCTGATTTAAATAATACTCCGAGAGCAGCAACGCTTCGGGCGACACGTTCGCGGCGTCGACGTCCGCGCGAGTGACCGCGGTTCCCGTACCCAAACGGCTTACTCGCCCCATCGTCAACCCCGAGCCATGTTTCCGCCGCTTCCCTATCTGGAGTGGATATCCGGCCGGGTCGACGCCGCCGAGTACGACCTCGGGTCCAGCGACCTCCGGACCGACCCGAACGAGTCCGCCATCGTCCCCGACCGACTGGCCGGCCTCCCGGACCCGCCGGACCACGTGACGCTCCGGTCGCAACTCGCCGCCGAGTACGACGTCGACCCCACGAACGTCCTCGTCACGGCGGGGGCGACGCACGCGAACTTCCTCGCCGAGTCGGCCGCCCTCGCCGTCGCCACGGACGGCGACGACGCCCACCCGCAGACGCTGGTCGAGAAACCCGGCTACCAACCGCTGGTCGCCACGCCCGGCGCCCTCGCGCCCGCGTCGACCGCTACCTCCGCCCGGAGAGCGAGGGCTACGCCCTCTCGCCGCGCCGCGTCACCGCCGCCGCGCGGGAGGACTTCGCCCTCGCCGTCGCGTCGAACCGACACAACCCGTCGGGCCGCCTGACGACTCGCGAGTCGCTCTCGTCGACGGCGGAGGCGTGCCGGGAGGCCGGGGGCTACCTCCTCGTGGACGAGGTGTACGCGCCGTTCGTCGCCGACAGCAGAGGGGATACCGCCTTCGGCGGCGTCACCGGTGCCGGCCTCCCGCACACCGTCGTCACCGGGTCGTTGACCAAGTTCTACGGGCTCGGCGGCCTCAGAATCGGATGGCTCGTCGGGCCGACGAGGTGTTGGACGCCGCGCGCGACGCGGCGTTCCACGTCCCGACGGTCGCCGAACCCAGTCGCGCCCTCGCCCGCCGGGCCCTCCACAACCGCGAGGAACTGTCGGCGTCTGCCCGCGAACACCTCCGGGCGAACCACGAACACCTCGCGGCGTTCGTCGCCGACCACGAGGTGCTCTCCGGGACGGTCCATCCGGACAGCACGTTCGCCTTCCTCTCGCACGAGGCCGTCTCGGGCGACGAACTCGTCGCGGCGGCGTGGGAGGAGGGCGTCCTGGTCGTCCCCGGTCGGTTCTTCGACGACGACGACGGCTTCCGCGTCGCCCTCGGCCGCGACCCCGACCACGTCGCGG
>NZ_WPCD01000306.1:0-2699 GCF_009741955.1 Halogeometricum sp. CBA1124
ACAGCCCTGTGCGTGGGTCGCCCATCGAACCTGCGCGGACACCGGAGACTCAGGGAGGTAGCTCGGTGAACGCGGACCGGGGGCGAGGGCGGCGGCGAGGAGAGCGTCCCGGCGCATACGTCTGTATTCTCTATCTGTTGACTTATCGCTTCGGCCCGGTGTCAACTGCTGCGCTCGCTCCGAGTCGGTGCAGGACGACGAACGTATTTGTCCGCGCCCGAAAGAGTCCACAGCAATGTACGACTTCGCCGTCGTCGGCGTCGGTCCCGCGGGTGCCCGTTTCGCCCGCCGGGCCGCCGAGGCAGGATACGACGTCGTCGCCTTCGAGAAGGGCGAGGTCGGAACACCGCTCGCCTGTTCCGGCCACGTCAGCACCGACATCTGGGCGTACGTCCCCGACGAAGCCAAGTCGCGACTCCTCCAGAACCGCGTCTACGGCGCGAACTTCCACGTCGGCGGCGCGAGCAGTCGCGCCTACCCGTTCTACAAGACCGAGCAGGTGTCGAACGTCATCGACAGAGTGGAACTCGACCGGACGCTGGCCGACTGCGCGCGCGACGCCGGCGCCGACGTGCGCGAACGCCACACCGTCACGAGCGTGGACGAACGCCACGACGGCGTCGAACTCACCGTCTCCGCCGACGGCGACGAACGCACCGTCGAGGCGAAGATGGTCGCCGGGTGCGACGGCCCCGTCTCGCGCGTCCGCCGGCAGGCGGGCATCGACGAACCCGCGGAGATTCTCCACGGCGTCCTCGCGTTCGACGAGACGCCCGACGACGGCGACTACGTCGACGTCCACCTCACCGTCCCGCGCTTCTTCGCGTGGCGCATCCCGCGGGGCGACGCGGGCGTCGAGTACGGACTGGCCGCCCCGCCGGGCGCGGAGGTCAACGAGATGTTCGACGTACTCACCGACCAGTACGACGTGGAGACGACGCACTTCTGCTCCGGGGGCATCCCCATCGACCCGCCCGAACGCGTCACCACGCGCCGCGTCTTCCTCCTCGGCGACGCCGCCGCGCAGACGAAGCCGTTCACCGGCGGGGGAATTTTGTACGGCATGACCGCGGCCGACTGCGCCGTCGACGCCATCGACCCGGACGACCCGGCGACGCTCCGCGACTACGAGTCGGCGTGGCGCGACGCGCTCTCGACGGAGATTTCGATGGGCCACTGGCTCCGCCGGGCGTACTCGCTACCCGAACCCGTCCAACACCTCGGCCTCCGGTTGCTGTCGGGCGAAATCGGCGTCCACATGGACAAGCCCACCTCGTTCTTCTCGCGGGAACACCTCGGGAAACTACTCGGGCGGTGACCCGGGGCGACGCGCCCGCGACGCTCACTCCCGGCCGACGTACGTCGGCAGACGCCGCGAGGCGTCGCTGCCCTCCACGAACGGGAGCGACGCCACCTCGGCGGCCACCTCACGTTCGTCCACCCTGACCTGCACCGCGTCCGCGTCGAGTTCGAAGTCCACGAGGGCGAGGGCGACGGGCGCCTCCAGCGTCGGACTCTCGACGGCGCGGGTCACCTCGCCCACCGACGCGTCGCCGTCGAAGACGGCCGCACCCGCCGCCGGCAGTTCCTCGGGTCGGAGGCCGACGAGGCGCTTACTCGGTTGTCCCCGGTTCTCCACCTTCGAGACGACTTCCTGCCCGACGTAACAGCCCTTCTCGAAGTCCAGCGCGTTCCGCAGGCCGAGGACGTTCGGCACCCGTCCCTGCAGTTCGGTGTCGAACAGGGGCGTCCCCGCCTCCGCGGTGAGCGTGTCCCACGTCGCGTAGCCGAACGGGACGGCGTTCATCCCGTTGGTGAGCAGGGTGTCGAACACGTCCGCGGCGGCGTCGGCGGCGCAGACGACTTCGTAGCCCTCCTCGCCCGCCAGCCCGTCGCCCGCGATGACCGTCACGCCGGCGTCGCCCATCGACCCGCGGACGAACGACAGCGCCGGTTCCGGCGCGCCCGCGCCGTTGAGGACGCTCGCCACCTTCTCGGTGGACTTCGGGCCGTGGACGCCGAACACGCCGAACTCCGTGGAGGCGTCGCGTACCGCCACGTCCTGGATGAACACCTTCTCCGACCAGTCTTCGACCAGCGGTTCGGCGCGTTCGGGCGGCGTGAAGCAGAGCAGTCGCTCGCCCGCGTTGTAGACGTACATGTCCGTCTCGATGCGACCCTGCGGGTCCAACAGGAGGGCGTAGACGCCCTCGCCGTCCGCGTCGGGGACGCGGTTCGACACCGCGTTGTCCACGAACGCCACCCGGTCGTCGCCCTCGACGACGACGACGCCGTAGCCCATCTCGATGACGGCCGCGCCCTTGCGGACGGCGCCGTGGGTCCGCGCCGGTCGGCCGTAGTCGCGGACCACGTCCCGGCCCGCGCGCGTCTCGAACGTCGCACCGTACCGCTCGTGCATCTCCTCGACGACAGTCATTACCTACGTCTGCGCACTCTGGGGTGAAAACGTCCGCGTCACCGGCGCGATTGCCGGGGGCCGGCTACAACCCCAACTTCTCGCGGATGGCGTCCACGATGCTCCGTTCCTCCTCGGGTTCCTCGCCGGGGTTCGGCACGACTCGGTCGTCGGGGAGGATGACGACCCGGTCTTCGTCGCTGTCGACGGTGATGAGTCCGTCCGACTTGAGCGACGACAACGCCTCCTCGATGGTGTCGATGTCGGCGTCGACGGCGCGCGC
>NZ_WPCD01000162.1:0-8514 GCF_009741955.1 Halogeometricum sp. CBA1124
TCTTCCTCGTCGGCCTGTTCGGCCCCCTGCTCGTCGGCCCGGCGACGCCGGACGTCCTCCACGCCGCGCAACCGCCCGTGTTCACGACCATCAACGACCTCATCGTCGGCAACTGCGTGGGGCCGGTGACCGACGGCGCCTGCGCCGGGACGGCCCGGTTCCCGTTCGGCACCGATCCGTTCGGCCGCGACATGGTGTGGGTGACGGTGCAGGGCGCGCGCATCGCGCTCCAAGTCGCCCTCGTCTCCTCGGTCATCATCGTTCCCGTCGCCACCGTCGTCGGCGTCACGGCGGGCTACTTCGGCGGCCCCGTCGACGCCCTCCTGATGCGGTACGTCGACGTCCAGCAGTCCGTCCCCGCCATCGTCATCTACTTCATCGCCATCTTCGTCTTCGGCCGGAGCCTCTTTCTCATCGTCCTCGTGTTCGGCCTCCTCGGGTGGGGCGGCGTCGCCCGCATCGTCCGCGGCGAGGTGCTGTCGCTCCGAAACGAACACTACGTCACGGCGGCCAAGAGCGCGGGCGCCTCGAACCTCGACGTCCTCCGCAAGCACGTCGTGCCGAACGTCACCGACACCGTCGTCGTCTCGACGGCCCAGCAGATTCCCTACCTGATTCTCGTGGAGGCGTCGCTGTCGTTCCTGAAACTGAACGCCATCGAACTGCCGTCGTGGGGCGAGACGATTCGCTGGGGGATGAGCGACTACTTCCCGCTGTTCTGGTGGATTTCGACGTGGCCCATCCTCGTCCTCGTCGCCACCATCCTCGCGTTCGGCCTGTTCGGCGACGCGCTACAGGACGCACTCGACCCCCGGGAGTAGGCGGGCGGCGGAGCGTCGTCCGACCCGTGGTTCGGTCCGGGGCCGCTCACGCGTCAGGAACGCTCGTACGTCGCCGTCAGTCGCGCCCGTTCGAGCGTCGCGTCGTCGATTGCTCGCTGGACGGCGTCGCGTCGCGCCCCCGCCGTCACGTCGAGTCTGTCGCCGAGGGCGAACAGCGTGAACCGGTAGGTGTGCGGGCCGTCGCCGGCGGGCGGACACGCCGGGTAGTATCCCACGTCGCCCCCGCCGAGTCGTCGTCCGGTCGCCCGACGCACCCGGCCAGCGAAGCGCCGGAGAGCGCGAGCACGTCGCGTCGGTGCATGCGTACCGGTGCGTCACCTGACAGGAGAGAACTAGCCCACGCTACGGCCCGTCGGCTTCGGCGTCTTCGCGGTCGTACGCCCCCGCCCGGCGCAGTTCTCCCGCCCGGCGAAGCACGTCGGGCGTCCGACAGCGCCGTCGGCGCCGGTGGCCTGCGGGACGGCGCAGTTGTTGCAGTTCCGGCAGACGACGCGCGTCGTCGGGTCGCCGTCGAGCAGTCGGGCGGGCAGTCTCGGTTCGGCGTAGAACGGGCGGCCGAGGCCGACGGCGTCGCAGGCGTCTCCGAGCAGTCTGTCCATCTCCGCGCGGCCGCGAATCCCGCCCTCGCAGAGGACGGGCACGTCCACCGTGCGCCGGACGCGCCGGCACAGGTCGGCGTTCCACGCCGGTTCGAAGTCGTACGCCTTCGACTCCAGCCAGTTGCCGAGAGCGACGAGTCGGGCGCGGAGTCGCCCGCCGAACGCTTCGGCGTACCCCGCTTCGAACCGGTCGTCGCGCCACGCGCGGTCCGGGTAGTTCCCCTTCACGATGCTGGCGTCCCAGAACACCGAGCCGTTGACCGGGACGAGAGCGTCGTAGCCGTAGTCGGCGAGGCGGGCGCAGATACCCACGGCGTCGTCGGCGGAGAGGCGGCGGCGGACGACGGGCGGGGCGGCCGTCTCGGCGGGCACCTTCGTCATCACGGGCACGTCGCCCGCGCGCGAGCGAATCTCGTCGTGGACGACTTCCAGAAAGCGGACGCCGTCGCGGAACTCGTCGTCGCGGCGGTTGTAGAACGACGAGAGGAACTGGTGGACGAGGCCCATGTTCGCGCCCGCGAGGTGAATCACGTCGTAGCCCGCGTCGGCGCACCACTTCGCCGACCGGCCGAAGTCGGCGGCGAGTTCGTACACCTCCTCGGTGGAGAGGACGTGCGCGTCGTAGTCGAGAAACCCCGTCGCGGCCATCGCGCGCAGGAGTCGCGGCGGTTCGGAGACGGCGAGTTGCCGGAGGTCAGGGTGGTCCTCGCGGTAGCCAGCGTGCCACGTCTCCATGCTCCTGAGGCCGCCGTGTTCGAGTTGGACGGCGATGCGCCCGCCGTGGCGGTGAATCGCGTCGGTGAGACGGGAGAGCCGAGAGACGAAGTCGGGGTCGTGGACGCGCGTCATCCCCGGCGCGGCACAGCCACCCTCGCCGCGGACGATAGTCGCGCCCTGACAGACGAGTCCCGCGCCAGACGCCGCGGCCGGTTCCAACTCGGCGACGAGACGGTCCACCGCCTCGGGCCCGTTCCCCGCGCACTCCAGCAGGGGCGACCGATAGAGGCGGTTCGGCACCCGCACGTCGCCGATTCGGAGCGGTGATTCGAGACGGGACATACGCGACGGGAGGGCGGGGGCGAGTATAGGTGCTGGGTCGGTGCGTGGCGCTCCCGACGACCGTTCGGGTGGTCGCAAAGAGCTTTGACCCGACTCGACCAACCTCGCCGCGTGAGCGACCCGAAACCGTTCCGGTACGACACCGAGGTGCCGCCGGGCGAGAAGCGACACCTGCGGTACCAGATAAGCGAGACGTACCTCGGCGACCCCGTCGAGATTCCGGTCACGGTGATAAACGGTGAACACGGCGGTCCGCGGGTGTTCATGACCGCCGCCCTCCACGGCGACGAACTCAACGGCGTGAAGGTCCTGCAGGAGGTGTCGGCGCGCTACGACCCCGCGGAGATACACGGCACCATCGTCTGCGTCCACGTCGCCAACGTCCCCGGCTACCTCGCCCAGCAGCGCTACATCCCCATCTACGACCTCGACCTGAACCGCTCGTTCCCCGGGCGTGACTCCGCGAACACGGCCGAGCGGATGGCGAACCAGATATACGAGCGGTTCGTCCGCCCGTGCGACGTCGGCATCGACTTCCACACTTCGACGCGGAACCGGACGACGATGTATCACGTCCGCGCGGACATGTCGAACCCCGAGGTGGAACGCCTCGCCCGGTCGTTCGGCTCGAACCTCGTCCTCTCGGGCGAGGCGGACGCGGGGTCACTCCGCACCGTCGCCACGCGGGAGGGAATGCCCACCATCACGGTGGAGATGGGGCGGGCGCACCGCTTCCAACCGCCCCTCGTCGAACGCGCGCTGGAGGGCGTCGAGAGCGTCCTCGCGGAGTACGGTCTCCTCCCGGACCGGCCGGTGGCGTGGCCCGGGTGGACGCGCGTCGTCGCGAACGCCTCGGACAAGGCGTGGCTTCGCGCCGACACGGGCGGGCTGGTGGAGATGCAGTACGGCGACGTGCCTCTCGTGTACGCGGACGACACCATCTGCACCATCACGGACCACTTCAAGAAGCGCGAGAAGCGGGTCGCCGCGCCGTTCACGGGTCTCGTCATCGGCGTCCTCCAGAACCCCGTCGCCGCGCCGGGACACCCGCTGTGTCACCTCGTGAGCGTGCGCGACGAGACGCTGGCCGAGATTGAGCGGCAGATAGACGCCGGGGAGTTTACCGAACGACCGTGGTCCTGAGAGCCGTTCCATCGGCCCGACCCGAGCGCTGTCGTTCGGAGTGAGGCCGTGGTCCTGAGGGCCGTTCCATCGGCCCGAATCGAGCGCTGTCGTTCGGAGTGAGGCCGTGGTCCTGAGGGCCGTTCCATCGGTCCGACCCGAGCGCTGTCGTTCGGAGTGAGGCCGTGGTCCTGAGGGCCGTCTCGTCGGCCCGAATCGAGCGGGCGCGTCAGCCGTCGGTGAACTCGCTCCCCGCTCGCACCTGTTCGTGCGTGTGGTGGTAGAACCGGACCTTCGCCCGCCCGTCCACCGTGACCGGGTCGAAGCAGACGCGGCGGTAGACGGCGTTGTCGAGGAGGTTCACCATGAGGCCGGCGTCGTGTTCGGAGACGGAGTCGTACGCGACGCCGCAGACGGGGCAGACGCCGGCGGCGTCTTCGGGGACGCGCATCGCTCGGAGGGAAGGGCCGATTCGGCAAAACAGTACGGTCGAGGGACGCTCAGAGCGTGCTCGACATCCCGCCGTCGACGACGAGCGATTCGCCGTTGACGTAGCCGCCGAGGTCCGAGGCGAGGAACACCGCGGCGTTCGCGACGTCTTCGGGCGTGCCGGCGCGGCGGGACGGAATCGTCTCGACGAACGCGTCCTCCTGTTCGGTGCCGAAGATGGGCACGTCCTCCGTCGTCATCGTCGTCTCGATGAGACCCGGGTGGATAGCGTTGACCCGGATGCCCTGCGGTCCGAACTTCGACGCCAGAGCGTACGTCATGAGGCGGACGGCCCCCTTCGAGGTGTTGTAGGTGACGTACTCGCCCGACCCCTGAAGTCCGGCGACGCTGGAGATGTTGACGATGTTCCCGCCGCCCTTCTCGACCATCTTCTTCGCGGCCGCCTGCGACCCGAAGAAGACGCCCTTCACGTTGATGTCCATCAGCGCGTCGTACTCCTCCTCGGTCACGTCGAGGAACTCCTCCGCGCGGAAGATACCGGCGTTGTTGACCATGACGTCGACGCCGCCGAACTCCTCGGCCTCCTCGACGGCCGCTTCGAGGTCCGCCACGTTCGTCACGTCGCACCGGACGAACTTGGCCCGACGGTCCGTCTCCGCCATCACGAGTTCGTGCGTCGGCGTGCCGCCCTCGCGGGGTTCGGCCTGCAGGTCCGCGACGACGACGTCCGCCCCCTCGTGGGCGAAGGCCATCGCCATGGCGCGTCCGTTGCCGCTCGAACCACCGGTCACCACCGCCACCTTGTCTTGCAGTAATCCGACCATGAGTAGAGTACGACATCATAATATTTATCTTAGACGGGTAATACAACAGATATTTCAGATATAACCCGATTAAGAGTAATTACGAAACTTTCTCCGACTGCCGGCGGAACGGACGCGCCACGTCAGTCAATCGGCCCCTCCGCGAACCTCGTCGGCGACGCGGCGAATCGTCTCGTACTCGCTCTCGTCGTAGGCGGCGAACCGAACGTCCGACAGCGAGTCGGGTTCGTACTCGTCGATGACCTCGCAGATGATGCGCGCGCCGTCTTCGAGGGCGAACCCGGCGACGCCGCACCCGAGCGCCGGCATCACCAGCGACTCGCAGCCGAGCTCGTCCGCTCGTTCCAACGCGTTGTGCGCGGCGTCGCGGATGCTGTCTGCCGTCGCCCGCCCGTCGCCGTAGTGCGGCATCGCGGCGGCGTGAATCACGTAGTCGGCGTCGAGTCCGAACGCGTCGGTGACGGCCACCGCGCCCAAATCGACGGGGCCTTCCGCCATCGCCGCCTCGTTCAACTCCCCTCCGCCGCCGCGTCTGAGGGCGCCCGCGACGCCCGACCCCATCCGGAGGCTCGTCCCCGCGGCGTTCACGAGTGCGTCCGCCGTCTGCTGTGCGATGTCTCCGTGGACGACGCGAAACTCCATACTTCGAACTCGGAGTCGAGAACGAAAAAGTCGGGGCGCGTCGCGGTGCCTACTCGTCGCCGTCCGGGCCGCCTGCTCCGTCTTCGCCGTCGACGCCGTCCACGTCGTCGTTTCCGTCCACGTCCGTATCCTCGTCCCCGTTGGCCGACTCGACCGCCGGGTCGTGCCGTTCGTACCACGAGGTTATCTCCGCCAGCCGGTGAATCGCTCTGTCCGGGTCGCCGACGTTGTGGTGTTCGTCGGGGTAGAGGACGAAGCGCGCCTCGACGCCCTGCTTCTTGGCGCTGACGTACAGTTGCTCGGACTGGGACGGCGGACAGCGCCAGTCCTCGCCGCCGGCGACGACCAGCAGGGGCGTCCGGAGGTTCCCCACGTCGGTGATGGCCGACGAGGCGTCGTAGGCGTCGGCGTTCTCCCACGGGACGCCGTAGTCGTTCGTCGTCCAGACGTGACTGTCGTCGGTGCCGAACGCCGACCGCAGGTCGTAGATGCCGTGTTCGGGCGCGGCGGCGGTCAGCAGGTCCGGATACTGCGTGACGAGGTAGCCCTGCGCGATGCCGCCGTAGGAGAAGCCGTGGCCGAAGACGCGGTCCTCGTCGACCCACCCGCGCGAGACGAGTGCGCGCGCGCCGGCGGCGACGTCGTCCACCTCGACGGTGCCCCACTCGCCGCGGAGCACTTCGGCGAACTCGCGGCCGTAGGAGGACCCGCCGCGGTAGTTCGGGCGGAACACGAGGTAGTCGCGGGAGGTGAACACCGCGTGCGTGAAGTCGAACACGGGTTCGTCGTAGGAGATGGGCCCGCCGTGGATGGCGACCACCAGCGGACGCGGGTCGGGGTCGTCGAAGTCGAACGACGGCGGCGCGTAGACGATGCCGTCGATTTCGGCGCCGTCGCTGTCGTAGGAGACGCGCCGCACCTGCGGCATCTCGTACGCGTCTCGAATCTCGGCGTTCAGGTCCGTGAGTCGGGTGAGGGCCGCGTCCGCGTCCGCGTCCGCCGCGTCGGTGGCGAACGCGTACAGGTCCGACCCCTCGCTCGGGTGCGAGAGGTGGGCGAGAACGGTCCCCTCGGCCGTCTCGAACGCGAGGCAGGCCCGGTCGTCGCCCTGGGCCGGGAACGTCCGTTCGGGCGCGTCCGCGTCGGCGTCGAACCGCACCGGGCGCGTCTTCCCCTCGTCGCCGACGAGGGCGTAGAGCGTGTCGTCGTCGGCCCAGTGGGGGTCCGCACCTCGAGCGAGCGTCCGGTCGAGCGACGCCGAGACGCTCCGGTACGCGGCGTCGGCGTCGTCCGTACCGTCGCTCGCGCCCCCGTGGTCGTCTCCCGCGTCGGTGTCGTCGGCGTCGAGAGCAACCCCGGCGTCGGCGTCGGCGACGTACAGTTGCTGTGGGATACACCAGTTCTCCGGGTCGCCGCCGACGAACGCGAGTCGGTCCCCGTCGGGCGACCACGCCGGAAGCGTCGCCGTGAGTTCGCCGTCGGTGTGGCGTCGCTTCGCCGACCCGTCCGGTCGGACGGAGTAGACGTCGCGGACGAACGTGTCGTCCCCGTCCTCGCCCTCGTAGGCCGCGTACGCGATGCGGTCGTTCGGCCCCCACGCGGGCGTCGTGCCCGACAGTTCGTGGAACGCGCCGCCGCCGCGGGCCTCGTCCAGTCGGTCCGCCGCACCGGTCTCGACGTCCACGACGAACAGGTACGTCGTCACGGTGTCGAGGAATCCCGACCCGTCGAGTTTGTGCTGCAACCGCTCCGTCTCGACGGGGCCGCCGTCCCGCCGGTCGTCGAGGGAGTCGCGTTCCTCGTCGGTCGGGTCGCGCGCGGCGACGACCATCCGGTCGCCGTCGGGCGACCAGTCGAACTCCGACGCCCCCTCCTCGAAGTCGGTCACCTGCCGGGCGTCGCCGCCGCGGGCGAGGTCGAACAGCCACACCTGCGTCTTCGGTTCCTCCTCCTCGTCCGCGGGCGGTTCGGCGTCGTCGTCGGCGGCGGCGGCGGCGTCCGCGTCGACCGTCGACTCGTCTTCGCTCTCCTCGTCGCGGCCGACGCGCCGGCGGCGTCCTCCTCGCGGGCGGCGAGGAAGGCGAGTCGTCCGCCGTCCGGCCCCCACGCCGGACTCGACGCCGAGGCGACGCGGGTGAGTCGGTGGGGGTCGCGGCTCCCGTCGGTCGGGACGACGAACAGCGACGAGAGCCGTTCGTCCGCGTCCGGGTCGAACTCGGCGGCGACGAACGCCGCCCGGTCGCCCGACGGCGAGAGCGCCACGTCCGAGAGGACGGTCAGGTCGTAGAACGTCTCGATTGGCAGCGGGTCCATGTCGTGTCAACTGCCGTCGCCCGGACAAAGTACGTTCGCCAACCGGAAGGTGCGCGCCGGGGCGCGGAGAGTGCCGCGGCGGTGACGGGAGGCGGGCGAGAGGGCGCGGCCACCGCGCAACCGAACGGCTCTTTCCCCCCCACCGCGGAGTGAGCGTATGAGCGACTCCTCCACCCCCTCCGACGCGGACGACCCGGCCCTCGACGCGTTGGCGGACGTCGCCACGCGCGCCGTCCGCGCCGGCGGCGACTACCTCGAAGACGCCTTCCGCGACGGCCACGTCGCGGGCGAGTACGGCAACGACGACGTGAAGACCGACGCGGACCGCGCGGCCGAGGCCCGCGTCCTCGACGTGGTCCGCGGGGCGTTCCCGGACCACGCCGTCCACGGCGAGGAGTCCGGGCGGAACGGCGACCACCGGTACGAGTGGGTCGTCGACCCCCTCGACGGCACGAACAACTTCGCCTCCGGACTCCCGGCGTTCGCCACCGCCGCGGCCGTCCTCCGCGACGGCGACCCCGTCGTCGCGGCCATCCACGAACCCCTGCCGGACTCCACCTACGTCGCCCGCCGCGGCGTGGGCGCGACGGTGAACGGCACCCCCCCTCTCGGCCGACAGCGACGTACCCCTCGAACACGGCACCGTCTCGTTCGTCCTCGGCC
>NZ_WPCD01000108.1:0-12420 GCF_009741955.1 Halogeometricum sp. CBA1124
CCGTCAGGAGGAGGACGGCGAACGCGAGGAGGAAGACGACGCCGACGGGAATCGGGACGCCGGGGAACCCGCGGGTGGCGAGGAGGTAGGTGGCGACGGCGAGGACGGCACCGGCGAGGCCGAGGAGGCCGCCGAGGAGGCGCACAGGGTCCACGGGGCCGGACTCGACGGCGTCCTCACGGGCGTAGTAGGCGACGGCGACGAGGAGGGCGACGCCCAGAACCGCCGCGCCGACGGTCCACACCTCGTAGGCGACCTGAATCGAGTTGCCCGCCTGAAACGCGACGGCCGAGAGGGGGTCGGAGACGCGAACCGCGTCGGCGAACGGGACGCCGAAGGCGTAGCGAACCTGGAAGAACGGGAAGCGCACGAACAGCACCGACCCCCCGGAGACGTTCCCCGAGTACGTCACGTTCCACGGAAGCAGCGTCGAGAGGAGCGTCAGGACGACGGCGAGTGGTCCCGCGTACTCCGACCGGACCCAGACCATGCCGGATGGGCGAAACCGACCCGGTAAAAGCTACCGACTGTCCGCGGCGCGGCACCTCGGCGTCGCCGCGAGGTCGGAACTGGCGCTGACGGGGCCGTAGTCGCACAGCGTTGGGAGAGGCGTTACGTTCATACACGGTGACCCCCAACTTCGGAGCACGGAATGAGGCGCGACTACTTCGAATTGGATGTCGACCACATCGACTGGGTCGAGGCGGACGAGCCACCCCAGAAGCCGTTGGTCCGCATCGACTTTCACGGTCCAGAGGAAACGCTCACGGACCGTCTCACCGATGCCGACGGGGAACTCTTAGAGGACGGCGAGACGGACGTCGCCTTCCGCCTGCAGGGCGACGTGAACGACCCCGACGCGACGGGCGTCGTGAGCGTCACGAACCGAATCACGGGAGACTTCGTCCTCGAACTGAACGAAGACGCCGACGACGTACTCCGGTTCATCCGCGCGGCGCGAGAGTACGGGAAGTCCGAGGCGGACGACGAGGACGGACAGTATCGAGTGGAGATACGGACAGACGACGGCGACACCGTCGTCTACGAGAAACGAACGTTCCTCGTCTACGACGCCGACGGCAACCTGCTTCGCGGCCACAGTCTCATCCCGTCCGGCGTCGAACTCTGAGACGACTTTTTCGACGGTGAGACGGCGACAGAGCCGAAACCGCACGGCCTATAACGCTCTCCTCGCTACCACTCGCCGTGGAGAACGTAACCGACCGCACGAGTAACCCGTTCGGGATGCGACCCCCGTGCGAACGGTTCGTCCCGGGATACGGCGACGCCAACGCCGACTTCCACGTCGTGGGTGACCACCCCGGCGTGCACGGCGGCGAAGTCACCGGCGTCCCGTTCACCAACGAACCGGGGATTCGCCTGCAGGCCGCGTTGGCCGAGGCGGGATTGCTGGAGACGACGGGCGACCAACCCGCCGTGAGGAAGACGTTCCTCTCGTACCTGCACATGTGCGTCGCCGAGGACACGCCGTCGCAGGCCGACTACGACGACATGGAGCGCTTCTTCGACGCGGAGTTGCGCGCCATCGCCGCGCACGTCCTCCTCCCGGTGCGCGCGGGCGACGCGGCACGTCCTCGAGCACTACACCGCACAGGCGCGGAAGATAACCGTCGACATGGAGGCGCTCCACGGCAGAGAGATACGCGGAAGCGGCTTCCTCGTCCTCCCCGTCGCGGAACCCCACGACTGGGACGAGACGCACCACGACCGCCTCGTGGAGGCCATCGACGTGCTCACGTCGACCGACTTCCGCCGGGAGACCGACCTCGGGCGGTTCACCGCCGGCGGCGACCCCTACCTCGTTCGGTAGCGACCCTCATGCGTCCAATTCTCACGGTAGGGGGCCCTTACTTTCGGAATTCCCCGATTCGACCCGAAAACGTCGTTCAATTACGTAACAAAAACCATTACAATTGAACGTATTTTTGCTTTTCTCACCGTTAGCGGGACGGATACCCACCATTTGAACGGTACTCCGGAGAGCCGGAGAAGGAATTGGCACCAACGCAGGTTTTTTTACCACAACCGTCAAACGGGGTAGTGACGCGCGTGGTACGACTCCACCGGGCGCGTCAGGTAAGGAACTGCGAGACTGGTGCTCTTCGCAGTGGCTTGGTCAGTCCGGGGTCCGCGCTTGCCGCGGTCCCTGCTTCCTTCTCGACGCGAACCGAACCGTCACAGCGGCCGCGCTCGACTCAGTCGAGACGCCGCACGTCGATGCCGCCGTTGCCGGCGCGAAGCGTCAGCGACGGCCCGCCCTCGCCCAGCGTTCCGGCGACGCGCGACGGCGAGATGCTCGCCTCGGTGAGTTCGAGACCCGACACGTCCACCGCGCCGTTCGTCACGCGCGCTTCGAACGCCGCGTCGACGTCCGGCGAGATGGCGGCGTCGATGCCGCCGTTGGACGCGCTGACCTCCGTGTCGCCGCGTATCGCCGGGATGTCCACGCTGATACTCCCGTTCCCGGCGGTGACGCCGTCGATGCCGCCCACGTCGCGCGCCTCGATGCCGCCGTTACCCGCCTGAAGCGTCAGAAAGCCCGGCATGTCCTCGGCGACGACGCCGCCGTTGCCGGCGCGAAGCGTCGCGTCGCCGCTCACGCCGCGCACGTCGACGCCGCCGTTCGCCACCTCCGCGAGCGTGAGCGACATCGAGTCGGGCAGTTCGACGCGCAGGTCCGTCGAGACGCGCGAGACGTCCGACGGGTAGACGACTTCGAGCGTCAGGACGCCGTCGCTGACCGAGCGGTTCACCGAGATGCGGTCGAGGACGCTCGTCGACGCCGAACCCGCGTTTGGTCACCGCGACGCTGACGGCGTCCCCGGAGCCGGTGCGCACGGTCACGCCGCCGTTCCGGTTCAGAATCCGAGCGCTCGTCGCCCCCTCGGGCGTCACTTCGAACGACTCCTCGGTGCGCGTCTCCAGTCCCGGCGCGCTACACCCGGCGAGGAGCCCGACGATGCCCGCTCCGGTCGCTGCGAGCAACTGACGACGACTCGTGCCTCGTGGCGATGTGGTTCTCATACCCACTACATGTGCAGCACACGACAAGAATCCCCTCTGACACTCGCTCTCAGAGTTCGGCGGCCGCGCGACGCAGCGCGTCGTACCCGCCCGTCCGCAACGGCTCGCCGTGGCCCACGCACGCCGCCTCGAACGGGTCGATTCGGTCCGCCACGTCGGCCAGACTCGCCCGGTTCCGTTCGACGTCGTAGCAGATGGCCCACGGCGACGGCGACAGTCGCCCGCCGGACTCCGTGACGAGGTCACCGAGGAACGCCGCGCCGTGGTCGGCGTGGTGGTAGACGACGTGTCCGGGCGTGTGGCCCGGCGCGCGGTGGGCGACGAACCCGCCTATCTCGTCGCCGTCGTTGACGCGGCGGACCTCGTTGTCCGGGACGCGAGGAAGAGTCGGGCGGCGCGTTGGAACGCCCCCTTGTGGTTCCCCAACGGCGGGTCGGCGTCGCCGAGGAGGAACGAGGCGTCCGGTTCGGCCGCGTAGACGGGCACCGCGGGGTCGAGTCCGAGCGTCGCGAGCGTCCCGACGTGGTCCAGGTCGTAGTGGGTGAGCAGGACTCTGTCGACGTCCGCGGGCGAGAGGCCCGACTCCGAGAGCATCCTGCGCATCCGGTCGCCGTCCCACGGCGTCCCGGCGTCCACGAGCGTTACGGTGCCGTCGTCGTCGACGAGGTAGGCGTTCACGCCGCGACAGCGAAACCGACGAACCGCACCCGGTTCGAGTGTCATGGTCTCCCTTCGGTGCGCTGTCACAAAAGTCGGTCCGTCAGCGCCACCGCTCGACGAGGTACCAGCCCAGGTCGGCGAGGTACGCCGTCGTCGAGACGAAAGGGAGGAGGACGAGTGCGAGCGAGAGGCTCGTCGCGCCCGCGGTCACGACCGTCCCCAACGCCAGCGAGGCGAGGGGGAGGAGGCCCGCGAGGGGGTAGAGGTAGAGGTAGTAGTTCCGCCACCGGTTCACGCTCGGCATCTCCCTGAGAACGACGAGGAAAACGACGGCGAGCAGTGCCGCCGCCGCGGGGAAGGCGAGGGCGAGTCCGGGGTCGGCGTCGGCCGCGGCGAGCGCGAACGCCCCCGGCGGCGAGAGCCCGTAGTCTGCGGTCACCGCCGTTCTCGGGGCCGTTCGGGCCGCGGCGGCGAACGCGGACACCGAATCGGCGTTCGCGCGGAGGTAGACGGCGAGGCCGCCGAGGTAGGCCAGGCCGGCGAGAAACACCGCGAGGAAGGTGTACCACCGTCGCTTCAGGTTCGCCGGAACGAACCCCGCGTCGGCGTCTCCCTCCTGCGGCGACGCCGCCTCCGCGTGCGTTCGGTCCGACTCCGTTCGGTCGCCCGAAGACCGCCGAGACGAAGACTGACGGGAGGCGTTTCGGTGGGCGGAGGACCCACTGGAAGAGGACCGGTGAGAGGAGGACTGGCGGGACGAGTTCCGACGCGACGAAGACTGGTTGGACGACGACCCGTTCGTCGCGCCCGTGCGGGAGCGACTGCGCGAGGACGACCCTGTTCGGTTCGCACTCGACCCGGTCGAACGGGACCGGTTCGACGTGGCGGAACCGCCGCGAGCGTTCCGCGACGAGTCGTCCCAGCGCCCGCCGCGGGCGGCGTCGCTCTCCGTCGGCACGCCCGTGGTCGGGAGGCCGTCCAGTCGACGGTTCACGTAGGTCGCGTGGCCCATCCGGTCGTACGCCTCGCGCTTCGTCTCGTCGGAGAGCACTCGTACGCCACTCGGAGGGTCTTGAACTGGCCGCTGGCACGCGCGTCGTCGTTCACGTCCGGATGGTACTCGCGGGCCTTCTCGCGCCACGCTCGCTTGACGTCGGCCTGCGTGGCGTCCTCGGGGACCTCCAGGAGGTCGTAGAAGTCGTCCATTCGGTCGAACGGCGGTACGAATCCCGCGATTTGAATGTACCGGGTCCGACGGGTCAGCTCGACGATACGAACAGTTCGAGGACGTACAGGAGGACTGCGCCGCCGACGGCCGTGGCGGCGGCGTAGGCGTGAATCTGCCACGCGCGCCGCAGGTCGGCCCGGCGGTTCGCCTCGTCGGTCACCTGTCGCCGGGTGTCACCGTCGGCGGACACGTCGTAGATTCCCAGCGCGGCGAACCCGGTACAGAACTGGTACTTGCCCTGGAAGTAGCCCTCCGCGGCGCCGAACAATGGGACGGCGGCGAGGACGAGCGCCCACCCCGGGCCGCCGAATCCGAACACCCACGTCACGAGTCCGAGCGTGGCGACGGCGGCGACGGCCCCCAGCGCGTACCGACGCCGCTGTTCCGCCTCGCCGATGTTGCACGCACCGGGTCGGTAGTCGGCCATGCCTGACAGTCCGGCCTCGACGGACGAAACGCTACCGACCGAGGCGCAGTCCGCCGATACCGCGGCGCGCCGCGGGGGAACGGCGTCCGCCGGTGCGACGCCGCCCTCCGAGATAGCAACCCTCATCATCGTTCATACCGACGCGGGAGACATGGACCTCCACCGAATCCGACTCGGGAACACGGTGTTCGAGGGTCGGAACAACGCCTACCTCCTCACCGGCGACGTGACCACACTCGTGGACGTGGGGGCGTCGCAGGACGCGATTCGGGACGACCTGCACGCCGGACTCGACGAGGCCGGAGTCGGCGTGAGCGACCTCGACCAGATTCTGCTCACCCACCACCACGCCGACCACGCCGGCCTCGCGGGCGAACTCCAGGCCGAGAGCGGTGCGGTCGTGCGCGTTCACGAGGCCGACGCACCCCTCGTCGCGGGCGACGCCGCCGCCCTCGACGCCGACGCGACGTTCGGCTTCGCCGCTTCGAGGAGTGGGGTATCCCCGCCGACAAGCGCGCGGAACTGAACTCGTATCTGGAGATTCTGGGCGACCTGCAGGGCGACCCGGTGGATGCGGTGTCGATGACCGACGGCGACCGAGTCGCCGCCGGCGACGGCGAACTCGAAGTCGTCCACCTGCCCGGCCACGCCGCCGGTCTGGTCGGGTTCGTCTTCGAGGCGGACGGCGGCGAACAGGCGTTCGTCGGCGACGCCATCCTCCCGAAGTACACGCCGAACGTCGGCGGTGCGGACCTCCGCGTCGAGCGACCGCTGGCGACGTACGTCGAGAGCCTCGCCGCCATCATCGAACGCGACTTCGACCGCGCGTGGCCCGGTCACCGCGACCGCATCGCCGACCCGACGGCCCGCGCCGCGACCATCCTCAACCACCACCGCGACCGGACCGACCGCGTCGTGAACGTCCTGCGGGACCACGGCCCGGCCGACGCGTGGACGGTGAGCGCGCGCCTGTTCGGCGAGTTGGAGAACATCCACATCCTCCACGGGCCCGGCGAGGCGTGGGCCCACCTGGACCACCTCGTCGAGGCCGGCGTGGCCGCCCGCGACGGCGACGAGTACCGCCTCGTGGACGACGACCCGGACGTCGCCGCGCTGTTCCCCAAGACGAAATACTGAAACGCCGCGACCGGAAAGAGGAGGGCATGGAACTGCGGGTCATCGACAAGACGGACGAGGAACTCCGCCTCGAAATCGCCGGTGAGGACCACACCTTCATGAACGTCATCAAGGGCGCACTGCTGGAGACGCCCGGCGTCGCCGCGGCGACGTACGACATGAACCCCGAGCAGTCGGGCGGTCAGACCGACCCGATTCTCTCGGTGAAGACGGAACCGGGCACCGACCCCCTCGACGCCCTCGGCGACGCCTCCCGACGCGTGCAGGAACTGTCGACGAACTTCACGTCCGCGTTCGAAGCGGCGCTGTAGCGGTCACTCGTACGTCTTCTCGCCGGCGCGAATCGGCACTTCGAGCCAGTTCTCCATCGGGACGAGCGGACACTCGTACTGTTCGTTGTACGCGCAGAACGGGTTGTACGCGTAGTTGAAGTCGAGCACCCACGCGTCGCCCTCCCTGTCGTCGGGGTCTTCGAGGTCCAGATAGCGCCCGGCGCCGTACGTCTCGTCACCGCTCGTCGCGTCGCGGAACGGCACCCACAGGCGCATCTCCTCCGGTTCCGAGCGGTAGGCGTCGAGGCTCACCGTCTCGCCGTTCACCTCGAACGCGAACGACCCCCAGACGAGGTAGTCGCGTTCGCCCTCGGTCGTCGTCTCGACGGTGATGGTCTCCTTCTCCTCGTACTCGTCGAGTTCGACGACGACGCGGTAGGAGGGGTCGGGGTCGAAGTAGTCCAGACCGTCGAACGACTCGCGTTCGGCCGGCGGGAGCGGCGAGTGCGGGTCGTCGGCGAAGAACTCGTCCTTGTGCGCGCGGTGGGTCAGCAGCGCTTCGCGCCACGCGTCGGTGTCGAGCGAACTCATACCCGTCAGTACGCCGTCGAACGACTTGACGTCGGCGTCGCCTGCGCGTCCGTCACACGACCGGACGGAAGCGGCGCGCCGGACGGTGCCAGCGGCGACGAGCGGAGACGCCGGGCGGACGAAGCGCGGACCCGGGGGGCTCAGAGGCGGACGGGCACGTCGCGTTCGGCGAGGTACTCCTTGACGTCTCGAATCGAGTACTCGTCGAAGTGGAAGATGGAGGCGGCCAAGCCGGCGTCGGCGTTCGCCTCGGTGAACACCTCGTACATGTCCTCGGGGCCGCCGCACCCGGAGGAGGCGATGACCGGCGTCGAGACTTCGTCGCAGACGGCCTTGGTGAGGGGGATGTCGTAGCCGTCCTTGGTCCCGTCGGCGTCGATGGAGTTGACGAACAGTTCGCCCGCGCCGCGGGACTCGGCCTCGCTGGCCCACTCGACCACGTCGACGCCGGTTCCCTCGCGGCCGCCCTTGACCGTGCACTCGAACCAGCAGGACTCGCCGTCGGCCTCGGCGTAGAACTCGCCCTGTTCGTCGTAGCGACGGCGGGCGTCCACGGAGATGACGATGCACTGCGAACCGAACGCCTTCGCGCCCTCGTTCACCAGGTCGGGGTTCTGGAGCGCCGCGGTGTTGATGGACACCTTGTCGGCCCCCGCGCGAAGCGTCTCTTTGATGTCCTCGCGGGTTCGGATGCCGCCGCCGACGGTGAGCGGGATGAACACCTCGTCGGCGACGCGCGAGACGGTGTCGAGCATCGTCGCGCGCCCCTCGGCGGAGGCGGTGATGTCGAGGAAGACGAACTCGTCCGCGCCCGCCTCGTTGTACAGTTTGGCCATCTCCACCGGGTCGCCGGTGTACTGCAGGTCCTCGAAGTTGACGCCGGTGTAGACGGCGGGATTCCCGTCCTCGTCCAAGTCGACGTCGATACAGGGGATGATGCGCTTCGTGAGCATTCGCTACCGGAACGTTCGCGCATGGGCCGTTTGACCGTTTCGACTGTCGTGGTTCTTGCACCCGGAGACGACGGGCGTCGCCGGACGAGGGTTCAAGTGCGAACCCGCGGCCACTCCCGCCGTGACCTGACCCCGACCACGGCGCGGGCCGCGGGTGTGCGACACGCCGCGCCGTGAACGACCGTGTCGCCTGTTCGCCCCTCGGTTCCTCCGGCCCCGGTCCTCACCGCGTCCGGTAGACGCGCGCCTCCCACGGGCGGAGGTCCAGCGTCTCGTCCACGCCGTCGTCGTCGTCGTAGTTCCCGAGTGCCAGCGTCGCGTCGCCGACCAGTTCCGCCGGCGCGTCGTACGTCGTCGCCTCGTCGGCGAAGTTGAGGACGACGAACAGTCGCTCGTCGCCGAGCGTCCGCGTGTAGGCCCACAGCGACTCGTGGTCCGGTGTGAGCGGGTCGTAGTCGCCGTAGACGACCACGTCGTTCTCGTGTCGGAACTCGACGAGTCGGCGGTAGTAGTGGTAGACGGAGTCCTCGTCGGCGCGTTCGGCCTCGGCGTTCACCTCGTCGTAGTTCGGGTTGACCGAAATCCACGGCTCCGCGTCCGAGAACCCGGCGTGCTCCTCGTCGGACCACTGTACCGGCGTCCGCGCGTTGTCCCGACTGTTCGCTCGGAGCGCCTCCTTCACCGCGTCGAACGACTCGACGACTCCCCGGTCCAGGGCGGTCCGGACGGGGTTGAGCGTCCCCACGTCGCGGAAGTCGTCCAGCGACTCGAACGGGTAGTTCGTCATCCCCAACTCCTCGCCCTGGTAGACGTACGGCGTCCCGCGCAGGGTGTGCAGGAGCGTGCCGAGCAGTTTCGCCGACTCCCGTCGGTACTCCCCGTCGTTCCCGAACCGCGACACCATGCGCGGTTGGTCGTGGTTGTTGAGGTACAGCGAGTTCCAGCCCTCGTCGGCGAAGGCGGCCTGCCAGCGGTCGAACACTGCCTTCAGGTCGGTGAGGTCCCAGTCGGTCGTCTCCCAGATGCGCTCGCCGCGGTCCAGGAGGACGTGCTCGAAGTGGAACAGCATCGAGAGGCCGTCGCCGTCCGGTCCGGGCGAGACGTACCGTCGCGCGTGTTCGCCCGGAAGGGGGTCGCCGATCATCTCGCCGACGGTCAGGAACCCCCTGTCGAGCACTCGGTCGCGCATCTCCCCGAGGAACTCGTGGACGCGCGGCCCGTTCGTCACCCGGTCGATGGTGCGAATCCCCGCCTCGGGGTCGGTGCTCGGCAACCCCTCCGGTTTGGAGACGAGGTTGATGACGTCCATCCGGAAGCCGTCGATGCCCTTCTCTATCCACCAGTTCATCATCTCGAACACGTCGTCGCGGACGTCCGGGTTCTCCCAGTTCAGGTCGGGTTGCTTGCGGTCGAACAGGTGGAGGTACCACTCGCCCGTCGCCTCGTGGTACGCCCACGCCGGCCCGCCGAAGAACGACTCCCAGTCGTTCGGCGGTACCTCGCCGTCGGGGCCGACGTCGTACGTCTCGTCGACTTCGGCCGCGTCGCGCCCCTCGCGCCAGATGTAGTAGTCGCGGTAGTCGGCGTCGCGCGACGTGAGCGCGTTCTGGAACCAGTCGTGTTCGTCCGACGTGTGGTTCACCACGAGGTCCATGATGAGGCGGATGTCGTGGTCGTGGAGCGTGTCGAGTAGTTCCTCCCAGTCGGCCATCGTCCCGTACTGCTCGTCGATGGCGCGGTAGTCTGCGATGTCGTAGCCGTTGTCCGCCTGCGGCGACTCGTAGACGGGGTTGAGCCACACGACGTCGACGCCCAGGTCGTCGAGGTGGCCGACCCGGTCCACGATACCGCGGATGTCACCGACGCCGTCGCCGTCGGAGTCGGCGAACGACCGGGGGTACACCTGATAGACGACCGCTTCCTTCCACCACCGTCGCCGCTCGCCGTTCGGGAGTCGCTCGCCGGCGGCGTCCGTCTCGAAGGTCATACGGTACCCTCGGCGGTGACTCACTTAGGCTCCGGTGGCCGCCGCGGGATTCGGTTGTTCTTTTATCCGGGGGTTCCAATCGCCGGCTATGACCGACGAACCCATGCAGAATCCGAGCGACCAGTACGAGAGCGACCACGACCAGTACGACGACGCCCACCACTCGTCGGACCCCGGGCGCGTCACCTCCCCGATGCAGGAGTTCTCGACGGGCAAGGCGGCGACCGGTTTCGTCGTCCTCGTCGTCGGTCTCGTCGTCGTCTTCGGACTCCCGCTTCTCCTCTGAGAACCGGCAAGCGGTACGAGGTTCCGGTTCCCCGCCGGTTTTGATGCCGGAGCGACAACGACGACCGTGAAATCTATCGTCGTCACCGAGTTCGGAAGCAGCGACGTCCTCGAAGTGCGGGAGACCGAGACGCCGGAACCCGGTCCGGGGGAGGTGCGAATCGACGTGGCCGCCGTGGGCCTCAACTTCGCGGACGTGATGCAACGTCGCGGTCACTACCGCGGCGGTCCGGAACCGCCGTTCGTCCCCGGTCTGGAGGCCGCCGGCACCGTCGACGCGGTCGGTGAGGGCGTCGAACGCGACGTCGGCGACAGCGTGGTCGCACTCACCGACGAGGCGTACGCCGAGTACGCCACCGCGCCCGAACAGTCGCTGTTCGACGTGCCGGAGGGGATGTCGTTCGCCGAGGCGGCGGGCTTTCCCGTCCAGTTTCTCACCGCGTACAACTGCCTCCACAACTGGGGCGACGTCACCGCGCACGACCGCGTCCTGATACACGCCGCGGCGGGCGGCGTCGGGACGGCGGCCGTCCAGTTGGCCGACCACGCCGGTGCGGAGTCGTTCGGCACCGCCAGCACGCAGGAGAAACTGGACCTCGCGGCGGACCTCGGTCTGGACCGCGGCATCAACTACGAGGAGTCGGACTTCCGCGACGTCGTCGACGAGGAGACGGACGGCGACGGCGTGGACCTCGTGTTGGACGGCGTGAACGGCGAGACGTTCGACCGGAGCCTCGACGTCCTCTCACCGTTCGGGCGCGTCGTCGTCTACGGCGCCGCCTCCGGCGACGTCGCGTCGGCCGACACCACCCGACTGCTGTTCGAGAACAAGTCGGTCGTCGGCTTCCACCTCGCAACGCCATCGAGAACGACCCCGCGCGCGTCCTCGGCGCGGTCAACGACCTGCAACGCCTCCTCGTGCAGGGCGAACTCGACGTCGTCGTCGGCGAGACGTTCCCCCTCGAAGACGCGAAGGCGGCGCAGGAGTACCTCGAGAACCGACAGAGCGTCGGGAAAGTCGTCCTCGAACCGTAGCGCGTCGCTCCGAGTCCGGACGCGTCCCGGCATCGGCCGAGTGGACGGCTAGCAGATTTTTCCGGACTCCGCTCCTATCGGGCGTATGCCAACTGTCGAGTTCGAAGTCGCAGACTACGACGTGGCGGTCGAGCCGTGGAGTCCCATCAAGCGTCGCATCGTCCTCCGGGGTCCGGAGGAGGACGGTGCGCGCGACGAGGCGACGCTCCTCTTCACGACGAATCGGACGGAGACGGGCGTCGTCTCCAACGTCGGCGGTGAGGGGGGCGTCTCGGTGTGGGCGTACTTCGACCTAGAGGACTACGACGACGTACTGCACCTCGTCGAATCCGACACGGCGGTCCACCTGCACTACGGACACGTGAGTGGGTCGGGAAGCACGCGCACGCTCTACTTCGTCTCGGTCGAGACGTCGGCGGCCACACCGGGGCAGGGGGACGACGGCATCGAGGAGTCGCTCCCGTTCGGCGCGTACGAATCGGACGAGTCGCTCGAGATTCCGGTCGAGGTCGAACGCGAAGGCGTCGAACGCGTCCGCAACCGGTCGGTCGAACAGAACTGAGTCGTCGGCCGCCCGTCCGGGGAGTCGAGCGCCGGTCGCCGGTGTGTGTTAATCGAGTTCGCGCGCGATGACGTCGCGCAGGTCGACTATCTCGTTGACGCCGTAGTCGAGCGTCTCGTCGGCGACCGACAGCGACAGGCGGCCGTCGTCCGTCGCAGCGCCGAGCGTCGTCACGGGGGCGACGCCGTCGAACGCCTCGCGGACCGCGTCGGCGTCCGTCGTCTCGACGACGGCGCGG
>NZ_WPCD01000092.1:0-13445 GCF_009741955.1 Halogeometricum sp. CBA1124
GGGGGTGCCGGATTCATCGGTTCGAACCTCGCGAACCACCTCGCCGCGGAGAACGACGTGGTGGCCGTGGACGACCTGCATCTGGGGACGCCCGAGAACCTCTCGGAGGCCGTCGAGTTCGTCGACGCCAGCGTCTTGGAGGACGACTTGCCGACGCAGGGCGTCGACGTGCTGTTCCACCTCGCGGCGTACTCCTCGTACACGATGGCGGAGGAGAACAAGCGCGAGGCGACGCGGGTGAACGTCGAGGGGTTCGTCAACGCCGTCGAACAGGCCCGCGAAGACGGCTGTGACACCGTCGTCTACGCCTCCACCTCCTCCATCTACGGCTCTCGGACCGACCCCTCGCCGGAGGACCTGCCGGTCGAGGCGCGGACGTGCTACGAGGCGTCGAAACTCGCCCGCGAACAGTACGGGGAGTACTTCCACCACCACTACGACATGACGCTGGCCGGCCTGCGCTTCTTCTCGGTGTATCAGGGCTACGGCGGCGCGGAGGAACACAAGGGCGAGTACGCCAACACCGTCGCGCAGTTCGCCCACCAGATAGCGAACGGCGAACGGCCGGAACTGTTCGGCGACGGGTCGCAGACGCGCGACTTCACGCACGTGGACGACATCGTCCGCGGCATCGAACTCGCCGGCGACCACGAACTCCAGGGCATCTACAACCTCGGCACGGGGGAGTCGTACGACTTCAACACGATGGTCGAGATGATAAACGAGGAACTGGGGACCGACGTGGAACCGACGTACGTCGAGAACCCCCTCGACGTGTACGTCCACGACACGAAGGCCGACGCGACGAAGATTCGCGAGGCGACCGGTTGGGAGCCGCAGATCTCGTTCGAGGAGGGCGTCTCCCGCGTCTGCGACCCCTACAAGTGAGCCGGCGCGACTCGCGGCCGCGACGCGGCGTCCGGTAGGGTCGACGGCCGACGGACGCGCGTCCGTTGGTCGCCCGCGGTCTGTCCCTCCACGAACTCGACGGAGACGTGAACCTCGCGGTCCGTCTCCTGTTGGACCTGCTGTCTGACCGACTCCGCGAGGTCTGGGTACGGCACGTCGGCGGGCCGTCTGACCACGACGCTCACCTCCGGCGTCCGGTCGAGGAACCGAATCATGCCCACCTCCGTCCGCACGGACGCGAGTTCGAGTTCCGCGTACTCCTCCTGTTCCATCGCGTCCTCGACGGCGGTGTTGACGGCGTTGTCGAACGCGACCTGTCCGGCGAGCAACCCGCCCGCGCCGACGAAGACGACGAGGAGGGACGCGAGGGCGATTGCCGCGGGGACGTACGCGCCGAACCCGTCGCCGCCGTCGTCTCTCCCATCTGCCGTCGTCGTCGCTTCGGCGCCGTCCGTCGCCGCCCGTTCCTCCGGGGCCCACGCCTCGGGCCGGTAGCCGAGGTACCAGAGGACGAGGAACGCCGAGACGTTGACCGCGACGGCGTTCACGACCAGCAGGAGAATCGCGCCGAGGGCGACGCTCGGCAGGCCCCACGCCATCCCGATGCCGACGGCCGCGGCGGCGGGGATGAGCGCCGCCGCTATCATGACGCCGACCAGCGAGACGGGCAGGGCCGTCGCCAGTCCGAACGCGCCCGCCGCGCCCGCACAGAGGGCGACCAGCACCGAGAGCAACCCCGGCGAGATGCGTTTGGTTATCTGCCCGATGGTCGAGACGTCGAGGACGGCGGTCACTATCTGGCCGGACTGGAGGACGAGTCCGAGGACGAACGCGCCGGCGATGGCCGCGGCGAAGCCGAACAGTTGCTGCGTGAAGCCCATGCGAATCATGCGCCGGTCGTTCAGCGAGATGCCGACGCCCGCGATGAGCGCGGAGCCGACCTGCGGGGCGATGACCATCGCGCCGACGACGACGGCGGGGGAGTCCATCAGGAGTCCGGCGGCGGCGACCAGCGCGCTGAACAGCGTCATCGAGTAGTACGTCAGCTTGTTCCGGTGCATGTCGAGCGCCTTCGCCCGAATCTCCTCGCGGGCGACGGCGTCGTCCTCCTCGACGCCGGCGACGAACCGGTCTTCGAGTTCGTGGTAGTTGCGCGTCTTCGCCGTCTCCGCGCTGGCGATGACCGTGTACTCGCGGTCGTCCACGCCCGCCTCGCGGAGTTCGGTCATGACGTACTCGACGGCCTGCGTCGGCAGGGGGAACTCCACGAGTACGTCGTCTCCGCGCTCGGACGCGTCCTTCGTGACGACGAAGTCGATGTTCTCCGACTCCAGCACGTCGAGAACCGTCGACCGGGACTCCTCGGCGACGAGGAGCTTAATCAACCGCATCGAGTTCACGAACGGGGGGTCGTCGTCTTGAGGGTGCTGGGCGATGTCGTCCGCTGCGACTCGCCGCAGCGACCGGGCCGTCGCGTCTCCGACCGTTCCGGGCCTCCGGCCGTCCGGGCGTCTCCGCCGCGAACGCCCGGTTCGGCCAGAACGCTCAACGGTCGCGCACGCGTCTCTCTTCTGTGCGACTCATCCGCGCCCGTCTCGCCGACGCCGACCGGGACTCGGTCGTCGCCGCCCTCGACGAGTTGGAGGCCGAGTACGCTCTCCTCCCGGACGACGAACGCGTCGACAGCGCGTTCCTCGAACTCCCCGTCGCCGATGGCGCCGTCGACGCCGTCCTCGCCCACCTCCGCGACAGCGGTCTTGACGACGACGCCTACACTGTCGTCGTCGACGCCGCGCCTCGCAGACCGTCAACGAACACCTCGACGACCAGTTCGTCGAGGGGCCGCAGGGCAACCGCGGCATCTCCCACCCCGAGATACGGGAGCGAGCCGAGGACCTGACGCCCGGCCGGGCGACCTACCTCGCTCGCCGCTCTGTCGGCGACGCTGGCGACCGCCGGACTGCTGTTGAACTCCGCCATCGTCGTCGTCGGCGCGATGGTCATCGCGCCGTTCGCCGGGTCGTCGCTGTCGGCCTCCGTCGGCGCGGTCATCGACGACCGGGGGATGCTGGTCCGCAGCGTCGTCTCGCAGGGTCTCGGCCTCGTCGCCGCCTACCTCAGCGCCGTCGTCGTCACCTATGCCGTCCGCGAGTCGCTGTTCGTCCCGGCCACGCTCGCCGTCGCGCGCGTCCAGCAGGTCGGCTTCTTCGTCACGCCGTCGTTGCTCGCACTCGCCGTCGCCGTCGCCGCGGGGGCCGCGGGTGCGCTGGCGCTGGCGACCGACCTCCCCGTCTCCATCGCCGGCGTCGCCGTCGCCGCCGCCATCGTCCCCTCCGTCGCGGCGGCGGCCATCGGCACCGTCTGGTTCCAGCCCGTCCTCGTCCTCGGCGCCGTCGTCCTCCTCCTGATGAACATCGTGTTCATCAACATCGCCGCGTACGTCGCGCTGGTCGCCCTCGGCTACCGCTCCTCCGTCGTCGCCGACACGTGGCGCGACCTGGGACCGAGCCTCCGAACCGGTGCGTACGCGCTCGTCGTGGCCGCGTTCGTCGCCGTCGCGGCGGCGACTGCCGCCGCCACCTACGCCCACGTCACCTTCGAACAGGAGGTGAACGCCGGGGTACAGACGACGCTCTCCGAGGAGGAGTACCGGAGCCTCGAACTCGTCGGCGTCGCCACCCAGTACGACGACCCGGGGCTGTTCCGCTCGCCCGAGAGCGTCACCGTCACCGTCGCCAGCGACGCGGACGCCGTCCACCCGGACCTCGCCGCCGACGTGCGAGAGCGACTGCGACAGCGCACCGGGCAGGCGGTCACCGTCGAGGTCCACACGCTCGACTACCAGCGCGCCGTCGCCGAACCCGGTGGCACCGAGTCCCCCCCGCCTCGTCCGCTGGCTCTCGGCGCTGTACGACCGCGCGACCGGACTCGTCCGCGATGAGGTGACCGACCCGCCGGTCGGTGCTGTCGGTCCCGCCGACATCGAACCGTCGGGTGGCTTCGGCGCGTTCGGCGTCGCCGGTCCGTTCGGAGGGGCCGCGCTCGGGCGCTGAACCGCAACCACTACCCGGGCGGTCCTCGCAGGTGCGACCATGACGCGACCCGTCCGAATCATCGGCGCACCGACCGACTACGGCGCGAACCGACGCGGCGTGGACATGGGCCCCTCCGCCATCCGGTACGGCGGACTCGCGGACGAACTGGCGGCCGCGGGCGTCTCCGTCTCGGACGACGGCGACGTGGCCGCCCCCCGCGCGGAGGTCAGAGACCCCGAGGCCGAGGCCCCATCGAGGGCGACGCGAAGTTCCTCCGGGAGACGCGCGAAGTCGTCACCGCCCTGTCCGACCGCGTGACCGACGCACTCGACGCCGGCGAGACTCCCCTCGTCCTCGGCGGCGACCACTCCGTCGCCATCGGGTCGGTGACGGGGTCCGCGCGCGACGCGGACATCGGCCTCGTCTGGTTCGACGCGCACGGCGACTTCAACACGCCGAGCACGTCGCCCTCCGGCAACGTCCACGGCATGCCGCTGGCGGCCCTCCTCGGCGTCGGCGACTTCGCCGACACGCCGTGGGCGAACGCCGACGGCCTGCGCGAGGAACACGTCGCCATCGTCGGCCTCCGGGACCTCGACCCGACCGAACGCGACGCCATCAACGACAGCGACGTCACCGCCTACACCATGTCCGACATCGACGAACGCGGCATCGACGCCGTCGTCGACGACGCTCTCGACGTGGCCTGTGCGGCCCCCGACGGCATCCACGTCAGCCTCGACCTCGACTGGCTCGACCCCCGCGAGGCGCCCGGCGTCGGAACGCCCGTCCGCGGCGGCGTCACCTACCGCGAGGCGCACTTCGCGCTCGAACGGGTCGCCGCGACGGACGCCCTCCGGTCGATGGAAGTGGTCGAGGTGAACCCCATCCTCGACGACCACAACGAGACGGCCGCCCTCGCGACCGAACTCGCGGCCAGTGGGCTCGGCAAGCGCATCCTGTAACGCCGAACACACCGGGTTTCCGGTGAATGTCGCCGGCGGTTACTCGACGTTTCGGTCGGTCGACGCGCGAAAAGAGCGCCGCAGTCCGTCGACCGGAGCCTACTCGTCCGCGTCGGCGGTGTCGGCCGCGTCGGCGGCCTCGTCCTCTGCGGATTCCGCTGCCTCGGCGTCCACCTCGTCGGACCCGACCTGGTGGACGTCCACGCTCGCCACGTGGTCGCCCGGGTCCATCTCCATCACGATGACGCCCATCGTGTTGCGACCGACCGTCGAGATGTCCTCGACGGGCGTGCGGAGAATCTGTCCCGACTCGCTCATGACGAACAGGTGGTCGCCGTAGCCCACCGTCTCCATCGCGCAGACGGGGCCGTTCCTGTCGTTCGTCTTGATGTCGATGAGACCCTTCCCGTTGCGGGACTGGCGGCGGTAGCGCTCGATGTCGGTCCGCTTCCCGTACCCGTTCTGCGTGACCGTGAGCACCCAGTTGTGCAGGTCCTCGCTCACGGCGGCGAGGCCGACCAGTTCGTCGTCGCCCTCCAGTTTCATCCCGCGGACGCCGCGGGCGGACCGACCCATCGCGCGCACGTCGTCCTCGTCGAACCGGATGGACATCCCCTCCTTCGAGGCGAGTATCAGATCGTGGTCGCCGTCGGTCACCTCCACGTCGGCGAGTTCGTCGTCCTCGTCGAGTTTCGTGGCGATGATGCCCGTCGAGAGGATGTTCTGGAACTTCTCGACGCTGGTGCGCTTGACGTAGCCGTTCCGCGTCGCCATCGTGAGGTACTTGTCCGTCTCCTCGTCGATGTCGGCGGTGTTGACGACGGCGGTTATCTCCTCGCCGTCGTCCAGTTCCAGCAGGTTCACGGCGGACTTCCCGCGGGCGGTCCGGGACATCTCCGGAATCTGGTACGTCTTCAGCTTGTACACCTGCCCGTGGTTCGTGAAGTAGAGCAGGTAGTCGTGCGTGCTCGCGACGAAGACGGACGACACCCGGTCACCCTCCTTCAGGTCGGTGCCGATGATGCCCTTGCCGCCGCGGTGTTGGGCGCGGAAGGAGTCCAGCGACATCCGCTTGATGTAGTCGTCCTCGGTGACGACGACGACGACGTCCTCCTCGGCGATGAGGTCCTCGTGGGTCACCGTCCCGGTGTCCTCGATGAACGAGGTGCGCCGTTCGTCGGCGTACTCCTCCTTTATCTCCTCCAACTCGGACTCGATGACCGCGTCGAGTTCGGACGTGTCGCTCAGAATCTCGTTCAGGCGCTCTATCGTCGCCTGGACGTCCTCGTACTCCTCTTCTATCTCGGCTGCCTCCATCGAGGTGAGCGAGCCGAGTTGCATGGCGACGATGTGGTTGGCCTGCTCCTCCGAGAAGTCGAACGTCGGGAGCGGTTCGCCGTCGACTTCGACGGTCGTCTCCCCGCGGAGTGCGGCCTTCGCGTCGTCGCGACTCTCGGAGTTGCGGATGGTCTCGACCACGTCGTCGATGTTGTCGAGGGCCTTCAGGCGGCCTTCGAGGATGTGCGCGCGGTCCTCGGCCTCGGAGAGTTCGTACTCGGAGCGACGGCGGACGACCTCGCGCCGGTGCTTCAGGTACTCCGTGAGCGTCTCCTTCAGGGTGAGCACCCGCGGTTGCCCGTCGACGAGGGCGAGGTTGATGACGCCGAACGTGGATTCGAGGTGGTGTTCGAGCAACTGGTTCTTCACCACGTCGGGGTTCGCGCCGCGCTTGAGTTCGACGACGACGCGGATACCGTCGCGGTCGGACTCGTCGCGCAGGTCGCGGATGCCCTCTATCTTCCCCTCGTTCACGTCGTCGGCGATTCGCTCGATGAGGCGCGCCTTGTTCTCCTGGTAGGGGAGTTCGCTGATGACGATGTTGTCGCCCTGGTCGTCGACCTCGAACTCGGCGCGGACGCGGATACGGCCGCGGCCGGTCTTGTACGCCTTGTGGACGGCGTTCCGGCCGACGATGTTCGCGCCCGTCGGGAAGTCCGGCCCCTGCACGAACTCCATCAGGTCCTCGACCGTGCAGTCGGGGTTCTCGATGAGGTGGGTCGTCGCGTCGATGACCTCGCCGAGATTGTGCGGCGGGATGTTCGTGGACATCCCGACGGCGATGCCCGAAGAGCCGTTGACGAGCAGGTTCGGGAACGACGCGGGGAGGACGACCGGTTCCTGTTTGCGGTCGTCGTAGTTCGACTGGAAGTCGACGGTGTCCTTGTCGATGTCGGCGAGGAGTTCCTCGGCGATTGGCGACATGCGGGCCTCCGTGTACCGCATCGCCGCCGGCGGGTCGCCGTCGATGGAGCCGAAGTTCCCCTGGCCGTCCACGAGGGGGTACCGCATCGAGAAGTCCTGCGCCATGCGCGCGAGGGCGTCGTAGATGGCGCTGTCGCCGTGCGGGTGGTAGTCACCCATCGTCTCGCCCACGATGGACGAGGACTTCCGGTGCGAGGACCGGGGGGTGACGCCCGCCTGGTCCATCGCGTAGAGGATGCGGCGGTGGACGGGTTTCAGGCCGTCGCGCACGTCGGGGAGCGCGCGCCCCGCGATGACCGACATCGCGTAGTCGATGTACGACTGCTCCATCTCCTGTTCGATACGTGCGGTCTTGACCTCCGCGGCGATGCCCGCGTCCGGTCGGAACTCGTCAGGTGCGTCAGAACTCATCTATATGTCCACCCACTCCGCTTCCGTGGCGTGCTCTTTGATGAACTGTTTCCGCGGTTCGACGGCGTCGCCCATCAGGATGTTGAACATCCGGTCGGCGGCGGCGGCGTCGTCGAGCGTGATGCGCTTCAGGACCCGGTTCTCGGGGTTCATCGTCGTGTCCCACAACTGCTCGGGGTTCATCTCGCCGAGACCCTTGAACCGCTGGACCTGCGTCGGGTTGCCGTCGCACTTCTCCTCGACGATTCGGTCGCGCTCGGCCTCGGTCATCGCGTCGTACGTCTCGCCGCGGTAACGGACGCGGTACAGGGGGGGGCTGGGCCGCGTAGACGTAGCCCGCCTCGATGAGCGGCCGCATGTGCCGGTACAGAAGCGTCAACAGCAGCGTCCGGATGTGCGCGCCGTCGACGTCGGCGTCCGTCATCATGATGATGCGTTCGTAGCGCACGTCGTCGATGTCGAACTCCTCGCCGATGCCCGCGCCGATGGCGGTGATGAGCGCACGGACCTCGTTGTTCTCGAGGATGCGGTCCAACCGGTGTTTCTCGACGTTCAGAATCTTCCCCTTCAGGGGGAGGATGGCCTGGAAGTGCCGGTCCCGGCCCTGTTTGGCGGAACCACCCGCGGAGTCGCCCTCCACGATGAACAGTTCGGACTCGGAGGGGTCTTTGCTCTGACAGTCGGCGAGTTTGCCCGGCAGGGCGGTGGACTCCAGCGCCGACTTCCGACGCGTGAGTTCCTCGGCCTTCTTGGCCGCCCGGCGGGCCTTCGCCGCCTCGACGGCTTTCATGACGACGGCCTGCGCCGTCCCGGGGTTCTCCTCGAAGTACGTCCCGAGACGTTCGTGGGTCACGGACTCGACGATGCCGCGGACCTCGCTGTTGCCCAACTTGGTCTTCGTCTGCCCCTCGAACTGCGGGTCGGGGTGTTTGATGGAGATGACGGCGGTGAGGCCCTCGCGGATGTCCTCGCCCTTCAGGGAGTCGAGGTCGTCCAGCAGGTCGTTGTTCCGCGCGTAGTCGTTGACCACGCGGGTGAGCGCCGTCTTGAACCCGGTGAGGTGCGTCCCGCCCTCGCGCGTGTTGATGTTGTTGGCGAAGGCGTGGATGGAGCCCTGCAGTTCCTCGGTGGCCTGCATGGCGACTTCGACCTCGATGTTCTGGTCCTCGTCGTCGTAGTAGACGACGTCGTCGTGGAGCGTGGACTTCGTCTCGTTGAGGTAGCGGACGAACGCGCGGATGCCGCCCTCGTAGTAGAAGGCGTTCGTCTCGTCCGTGGTCTCGTCCTCCAACCCGATCTCGACGCCGGAGTTGAGGAACGCGAGTTCGCGCAGGCGGTTCTCCAGCGTGGAGAACTCGAACGCCAGCGTCTCGAATATCTCGTCGTCCGGACGGAAGCGAATCGTCGTCCCCGTCCCCTCGTCGGGTTCGAGGTCGCGGACGCGTTCGAACGCGCCCTCGACGGGTTCGCCGTGGTCGAAGCGGTGCGTCCAGAGGGCGCCGTCGCGCTTTATCTCGACCTCCAACCACTCCGAGAGGGCGTTGACGACGCTCACGCCGACGCCGTGGAGGCCGCCGGACACCTGGTACGACTTGTTGTCGAACTTGCCGCCGGCGTGGAGGACGGTCATGATGACCTCGACGGCGGGTCGGTCGTACTGTTCGTGTGTGTCGACCGGAATCCCCCGGCCGTTGTCCGAGACGGAGACAGAACCGTCTTCGTGGACCACCACTCGAATCTCGTCGCAGTAGCCTGCGAGAGCTTCGTCGATGGAGTTGTCCACGACTTCGTAGACGAGGTGATGTAACCCCCGTGAGTCGGTGGAGCCGATGTACATCGCCGGGCGCTTTTGGACGGCTTCGAGGCCCTCGAGGACCTGAATCTGCCCGGCCCCGTACTCACTTTCGCGTGACATACTATCTGGTTCCGGCTTAGCCATCTCCCCCCTTAAACCCTCGCACGCGCGCCCGCGTGAGAACTTACTAAAGTGGTGAGAACGCGGTGCGGTGTGTGCGCACGCGCCCACGTCGCCACCGCGTCACCCGATTCGTGTGACATGCTCTCGTTCACCAACGTAGTTCTTTCGGCGCTCGTCGCGCCGGATTTCACTTTCACCTCACTCCCGAACAGTACTTAAGCGCCCGTCCAGAACCTTCCCCCACAGAATGACCTCGTTCCAGTCGACGCTCGGCGAGGACGCGGGAATCGCAGAGGAGTTGGCCGAGAGCCAACGCGCGATTTCCATCGCCGAGTTCTTCGAGAAGAACAAGCACATGCTCGGGTTCGACTCGGGGGCGCGAGGCTTGGTCACCGCCGTGAAGGAGGCGGTGGACAACGCCCTCGACGCAACCGAGGAGGCGGGAATCAAACCCGACATCTCCATCGAGATTCGCGAGTCCGGCGACTACTACACGCTCGTCGTCGAGGACAACGGGCCGGGCATCACCAAAGAGCAGATTCCGAAGGTGTTCGGGAAACTGCTGTACGGCTCCCGGTTCCACGCGCGCGAACAGTCGCGCGGACAGCAGGGTATCGGTATCTCCGCGGCGGTTCTCTACTCGCAACTCACGTCGGGCAAGCCCGCGAAAGTCACCTCGCGGACGCAGGGCGACAGTGCGGCGCAGTACTTCGAACTCATCATCGACACGGACACGAACGAACCGGAGATTCAGGTCGAACGCGAACTCGAACCGGGCGAGTCCGACCTCTCCCCGACGCACGGCACGCGCATCGAGGTGGAGATGGAGGCGAACATGCGCGCCCGCCAGCAACTCCACGACTACGTCAAGCACACCGCCGTCGTCAACCCGCACGCCCGACTGGTCCTCGACGAACCGGGGTTGGAGGAACCCCTCCGCTACGAACGCGTCGAGGGGGCGGACCTCCCCGCGGAGACGGAGGAGATTCGACCGCACCCGCACGGCGTCGAACTCGGGACGCTCATCAAGATGCTCTCGCGCACCGAGTCGTACTCCGTCTCGGGCTTCCTGCAGGAGGAGTTCACCCGCGTCGGCGCGAAGACGGCCGACAAGATTCTGAACAACTTCCGCGACAGACACTTCGGCCGCGAGATGGGGTGGGGCGTCCCCGAGGACGACGACACCGACGTGGACGCCGCCATCGCCGACGCCGTCGCCAACAAGGGTGCCGAGGCGACGGACACGTTCGCGGGGCGCGTCGGCGACACCCTCAGGAACCGCGAACGGACGACGCACTTCGAAGTCGCGGACATCGTCGACACCGTCGCCGACGACATCGAAGACGAGTTCGGGGTCACGTTCGGCGACACCGTCCGCGAGAACGCCGTCGAGGCGGCGTGGGCGACGCTGACGACGGACCGCACGTCGGACCTGTACGCCCTCGTCGACGAGGCGACGAGCACGCGGAAGGACGACGAGACGGTCCACGGACTCGCCGAACGGGTCGCCGAGAAGTTCGACGCCTCGCCCGTCCACCGCGCGACGAAGAAGCAGGTCCGCGAGTACGTGGACCGGTCGGCGGACCTGCTGGTCTCCGACGACGTGTCGTTCGGCGACACGGCCCGCGAGAACGTCTGCAAGTCGCTCTGGGCGGTCATGCGCACCGTCCCCGACGACGTGCCGAAGGTGCGGGAAGTCGCCGACGACAGAGACACCGCCTCCGAACTGCTGGAGGGGATGCGCGAGGCGGACATCCTCGCGCCGCCGACGAACTGCCTGTCGCCCATCAGCGCCGAGTTGGTCGAGGCCGGCCTCCGGAAGGAGTACGACGCCGACTTCTACGCCGCGGCGACGCGCGACGCGGAAGTCCACGGCGGCGACCCGTTCATCGTCGAGGCGGGCATCGCCTACGGCGGCGAGTTGGCGTCCGAGGGGTCGGTCGACCTGCTCCGTTTCGCCAACCGCGTCCCCCTCGTCTACCAGCGCGGGGCGTGCGCGACGACGGACGTGGTCAAGCGAATCGGCTGGCGCAACTACGGGCTGGACCAACCCGGCGGCTCCGGCATGCCGAGTGGGCCGGCGGTCATCATGGTCCACGTCGCGTCCACGAACGTGCCGTTCACCTCCGAGTCGAAGGACGCCCTCGCGAACATCCCCGAGATAGAGGACGAGATAGAACTCGCCATCCGCGAGGCGGCGCGCGAACTGAAGTCGTACCTGAACAAGCGCCGGTCGATGCAGAAGCGCCGGAAGAAACAGGACGTCCTCGGGCGCATCCTGCCCGAGATGGCCGACAAACTCGCGGAGGTGACCCACCGCGAACGGCCGAACATCGACGGCGCACTCGCGCGCATCATGAACAACGTGAGCGTCGAACGCCACGTCGAGGGCGACACCGTCACCCTCGTCGTCGAGAACCACTCCGACCGCTCGGAGACACCCGACATCACCGACATCGTCAGCGCCGAACCGACGGACGTGCCCGACGACGCCACCGTCGTGGACTTGGACGGCGAGTGGTTCGTCAAGTGGAACCCGTCGGTGTCGGCGGGCGACACTGCGGAACTCACCTACACCGTGTCCTCGGAGGCGTCGTTCGACATCAACGTCGACGGCGTCGAGGCGGAGAAACTGACAGTCAACACCTGAACCCGACCAACAATGAGCACGAAACAGAACGACGAACTCGCGCAGGAACGACTCATCGACCTCGCCGCGGAGTTCTACGACCAGTTCGCCGACGGCGACATCCCGCACATGGACATCCCGACGCGGACGAAGAGCAACATCGTCTTCGACGAGGAGTCGAAGGTGTGGGTGTACGGCGACCGGAAGTCCACCCGGTCGGCCAACAGCGTCCGCGGCGCGCGCAAACTGCTGAAGGCGACGTACGCCATCGAGTTCCTCGTCAACCAGTTGGAGGAGGACCGTTCCTCGACCCTCCGTGAGTTGTACTACCTCTCGGAGTCCTGGAACACCGAAGAGGCGCAGTTCAACGACCAAGACGAGTCGAACCAGCTCATCGAGGACCTCGAAATCGTCTCGCAGGTCACCCGCGAGGACTTCCACATGCGCCCGGAGGAGTCGGGTGCGACCCTGATGGGGCCGCTGGAAATCCGCGAGCAGACCCGTCGCGGCGAGCGCGAGATACACTGTCAGGAGGACGTCGGCGAGGGCGGCTACCAGATTCCGAACAACCCCGACACCATTGAGTTCCTCGACCACGACATCGACTTCGTCCTCTGCGTGGAGACCGGTGGGATGCGCGACCGTCTCATCGAGAACGGCTTCGACGAGGAGTACGGCTGTCTCGTCGTCCACCTGAAGGGGCAACCCGCGCGGGCGACGCGCCGCATCACGAAGCGCCTCCACGACGAACTCGACCTGCCCGTCGTGGTCTTCACAGACGGCGACCCGTGGTCGTACCGCATCTACGGCTCCGTCGCGTACGGTTCCATCAAGTCCGCGCACCTCTCGGAGTACCTCGCCACGCCGCAGGCGAAGTTCGTCGGCATCCAACCGGAGGACATCGTCGAGTACGACCTGCCGACCGACCCCCTGTCGGACTCCGACGTGAACGCCCTCGAATCCGAACTCGAGGACCCGCGGTTCATGACCGACTACTGGGAGGAGCAGATAGAACTCCAACTCGACATCGACAAGAAGGCCGAACAGCAGGCGCTCGCTTCCCGGGGCCTCGACTTCGTGACGGAGACCTACCTGCCCGAGCGACTGGACGCGATGGGCGTCATCTGAGGCTCAGAGCGACTCGCCGCGGAGGAACCGCGAGAGCAGTCGGTTGACCGTCTTCGGCCGTTCGGAGACGGCGGCGTGCCCCGTGTTCGACAGCACCGCGAGCGTCGCGTCCGGGAGCATCGCCTTCGTCTCGCGCAACAGGGCCGGCGGGAACAGGCGGTCCTCGTCGCCCCCGACGACCAGCGTCG